>CAIWIS010000065.1 GCA_903912795.1 uncultured Bacteroidales bacterium | reverse complement strand
GCTCAACAGTTTTTACCCGATAAACTTAAAAATACGTCAATTTGGAAAGTTCAGGATAATCCTTCTGAGAAAAAAACAGGTGAATGGCTACGATTTTTATGGAAGGACAGATTTTGATTAATTCTGCACTTTATTTCTAAGCATTAAGTTTGCTCATAAACCGTTGTACGTCAACTACAAATCGTTCATGACTGCCTTCGCCAACTAAATCGCCTTTTGAGTCAGTTACTTTCAAATCGAAAGCATATCTGCGTCCTTCGTTTTCGATAAGTGTAGCTTCGCAACTAAGTTCTTCGCCTATTTTACTGGCTTTAAGGTGTTTTACTGCTATAGCTGTACCTACGCTTGACCCACCTTCGGGTAAGTCAATTAATTTCATGGCAGTGTTTTCCATAAAGGCTACAAGCGATGGTGTTGAAAAAACAGGAAGTAAACCTGAACCGAGTGATTCAGCTGTTTGTTTTGCGCTAACAATAAGTGTTTGAGTAAGTTGGGCGTTCATAAATTGAAACAGTCGGTTGATGGTATAAGGTGAAGAATGAAATTGTTAGATGCTAAACGCAAGTTGAATTTTTCGGGCAATTTCAGCCATTTCTTCTTTGTCTAATTTTAATTTAGCATTACCAAAATTCATATCTGATTCACGAGTAATTGGAATTAAATGTATGTGAGCATGTGGCACTTCAAGGCCAATAACAGTAAGACCAACTCTATTGCATGTTATGGTTTTTCCAATAGCCAAAGCTACTTTTTTCGAAAAAACGATCATTCCTGCAAGCGTTTCGTCATCCAAATTAAATAAATAATCTTCTTCAATTTTCGGAATAACGAGTGTATGACCTTTAGCTAGTGGATTAATGTCCAAAAAAGCAAAGAAATTATCGTCCTCTGCTATTTTATAACATGGTATTTCGCCCTTAATTATTTTGCTGAAAATTGTCATGCAATGAACTGATTCAAATCGTTTTATAGAGTTTTTTAAATATGCTTATAAACTAATTTCAAGAACTTCGAACTCCATAATTCCTGATGGTACTGTTACAGTTGCTTTTTCGCCAATTTTTTTGCCCAGTAAGCCTTTGGCAATAGGAGTTGTAACCGACAGTTTGCCTTCTTTTAGGTTGGCTTCGCTTTCCGAAACAAGTAAATACGACATCAACTGATTTGTTTTTGTGTTTTTGATTTTAATACGCGTTAAAATCTGCACTTCATCCGTGTTTATTTTCGTTTCGTCAATCATTCGAGCTGTCGAAATTGTTTCTTTCAAAAGCGATATTTTCATTTCGAGCATACCTTGAGCCTCTTTTGCTGCATCGTATTCAGCATTTTCCGAAAGGTCGCCTTTGTCACGAGCCTCAGCTATTTGTTTCGAAATGGATGGACGCTGTACGCTTTCCAACTCATTAAGTTCTGCCATTAATTTTTTATAACCTTCAGCGGTCATGTAAGCAACTGCCATAATTCTAATATTTTAAGTATGAATTATTATTTGTGTAAACAAAAAAGAATTCCGACTACATGCCGGAACTCCAGTTATCTTTTGAAATAATTTATGCAAATATACAAGCAAATTTTAAATTTGCAAATTATTTTTGAATTTATATTTTTATTTGCTGTAAAATCATGTTGTTGTTTTTGATTAAAACGCTATTTTACATTGATTTATATAAAAAACAAAGGGGAGCTTCACAGCTACCCTTTGCCACATTTTAACCTAAACCTTAACTATGAAAAATTTATCTGTTTGTTTACTCTGCAAAGATGCACAAATTATCGTTTATCGTGCAAATATATTTAGTTAAAAAAACACAACGCAATGTGTTAAATACTGTTTGGTGTTATAACTGATTTGGTAATAGATATTTATGAGTTTTGTTGAAATGTTTTTACATATTTAGTATTGACTATTCATTTTATAGTTGTATTTTAGCACTTTAAACTAGTATTCCATAAATCGTAATTCAACAAAAAATATATCACTAGTAGCATGAATTCATTTTTATATAGGGTAGCTGATGCATTTTATTCTACATATAATAAGGATATAAATAAATTTACTTTTGTTTTTCCAAATCGGCGAGCTGGTCTGTTTTTTCAAAAATACATTTCGCAATTAATTGATAAGCCATTGTTTTCGCCCGAAATACTTACAATTAACGAGTGTTTTAGTTCCGCTACACAATTACAAGCCGCTGATAGGCTAAGTAATCTTTTTCTTATTTACAAGATTTATAAGCAAATAAGTAAAACAGAAGAATCATTTGATAGTTTTATTTTTTGGGGCGAAATGTTGCTCAACGATTTTGATGAGGTTGATAAGTATTTGGTCGATGCGTATCAGTTATTTCAAAATGTAACAGAACTAAATGAGATTGAGCGCATGTTTAATGTGTTGTCCGAAAGACAAATAAGTGCCATAAAACAATTTTGGAAAAATTTTATTCCAGTATCCGAAGAAAAGACAAAAGAACAATTTATTGCTACATGGAAAGTGCTCTACGACGTATATAATGAGTTTGTTACGCAGCTTAAAAATAATTCGTTAGGTACCGAAGGTATGATTTGCCGCGAACTGGCCGAAAAACTAAAAAACAAAGAATCAGTTCCCGATTTGGATTCTAAGAGCTTTGTTTTTATTGGTTTCAATGCACTCAATCCATGTGAACGGGTATTGATGAGCGAATTATTAAAGCGAGGTCAGGCTGATTTTTATTGGGACTATGAATCGGATGAATTGCGCGATGCAGATAATCCTGCTTCACAGTTTTTTGCTGATAATACACATGTTTTTCCTTCAAAATTGTTAATTTCAACCGATAACTTGTCGCTTAATGACAAAGAAATAAGTCTTGTTGGGGTTCCATCGGCTGTAGGTATGACAAAGCAGGTTTACTCCACGCTCGAAAAACTTTGTGTCGACAAACAGCCTTCGGACAGTTGGATTGATACTGCTGTGATTTTACCCGACGAAAATTTGTTGGTATCCATGCTTTACGCATTTCCAGAACAAATAGTCAAAATTAATATTACAATGGGCTATCCATTGAGCTCAACTCCTGTGGCTGGTTTAATCTCACAGATTTTCGAATTGCAACGTAGGATTCGTGTAACAGGATCAAAAGTCTTGTTTTATCATAAAAATATTTCGGATATTCTAAATCATCAATATGTATCGCAGCTATTGGCAGCTGATTGTAGTAATGTGTTGACTGATATGGCAAGGTTTAACAAAATATATGTGAATGCTGCTGACTTACATAAAAACACGTTGTTCCGATTGTTATTTTCGCCCGTAAATTCTACTGTTGACCTAATACATTATTTGCTCGAAATTATTAAACAATTAAGCTTCGAATGGCAAAATAATGCATCGGAAGATGCTGATTTTCAAATCGAACGTGATTTTTTACATCAGTTTTATTTAACAATCAACAGAATTGAAACTATTGTAAGCCAGAATAGTGTAGATGCCGGGATGAGTATGGATACCTTGGGCAAAATTATTCAGCAATTAGTTGCTGGAATTTCTATCCCTTTTATTGGCGAACCTCTGGATGGATTGCAGGTTATGGGCGTACTTGAGTCACGTGGTCTTGATTTCGAACATGTGATTATTACTTCGTTTAACGAAGGTGTTTTTCCCAAAAAATCTTCACAAAATAGTTTTATCCCATATAATTTACGTAAAGGATTTGGTTTACCTACTTTTGAATATCACGATACCATTACTTCCTATAATTTTTACCGTTTAATACATCGCGCCAAAAGATTGTATTTTATTTACGATGCCCGTACCGAAGGTTTGCAAAATGCCGAAGTAAGTCGCTATATCAATCAATTAAATTATCATTATGGCTTAAATATTCAAAAAAAATCGGTAAACTACGATATTTCATTTGGCGAAACCAAGCAAATAGTGGTACATAAAACGCCTGAAATACTACAAAAAATGCAATTGTTCTTTTCCGAAAATGAAGATAAGAGGTATCTATCGGCCAGTTCAATTAAATCGTATATTGATTGTCCTCTCCAATTTTATTTAACCCGAGTAGAGCGCGTTGATCAAGCCGAAGAGGTGAAAGAAACTGTTGAAGATACCATGTTTGGTACCTTGTTTCATACTGTAATGGAATATATTTACAAGCCACTTACAGGCCGTCTAATTCAAAAGGAAGAGATTGAAATACTAATAAAAAGCTTATCTGTAATTGATAAGCACATTCGAAGAGCATTTAACGAAGAGTTTTTTCAGAAAAAAAATGCTGACGAAATAGAGTTGGAAGGTAATAATTTACTTATTGCCAGCGTTCTTCGTAAATATGTTATTAAGGTTTTGCAATATGATAAAAGCTATGCACCTTTTGTCTTGATTGAGTCCGAAAAAAAACTTGATATGACAATTAAAACCCAGCGTGGAAATGTAAATATTGTTGGTGTGATAGATCGTATCGACGAGAAAGATGGAAAATTGCGCGTGCTCGATTACAAAACGGGAGGAGGTACACTTGACTTCACTAATTGGGAAGAGGTTTTTGAACATAATAACGACAAACGACCCAAATATATTTTGCAAACATTTTTGTACGGTATGCTGTATAAAGAACATGCTGGAACTAAAAAAATTGAGCCTGGAATAATTTATCTACGTGAACTCTTTAAAGATAAATTCAGAACTGAAATTCTCCACAAACCCACCAATTCGTATGTTGACGATTATCGTGATTTTGAATTAGAATTTGGCGAGCATTTAACCAATTGTCTGGATGAAATTTTTAATGACGAAATTCCATTCGTACAAACCGAATCGAATAAACCCTGCGAATATTGTGTTTACAAAACTATATGTAACCGATAGTTAATGCATGTTTTGTGGTATTTTTGTAAAATCGATTAGTGTATTTAATCCCAAATAATCGTTTTTCATCCCATTATTGGTCTTTATTTCCCATTTTTATTTATAATAGCTAAGAGTTGCTTTTCTTTGCAATATAAATAATGCTCGTTTATTTACATTGTAGATTATGATAATTTATAAGTGCTTATTTTGATAATTGAAATTGGGTTTTTTATGTTAATTACAAAACTCCAATTGAACCAATACCAATACTTATATGTTTAATGATGGAGTTTGTAAATATAAAGTCAATATAAAATTTGATATTTGAATTGTATGTGTTGAATTGTAAGTAAAATGTGGATTTGAAGAATAAATTACATTTTTGAAAGGCGTTTTTTCGAATTATTGGGAGTTTATGTTTGAAATGAATGATTTGAAATGAAAAGATTATTTGGATGTGTATTATGCTTTAATTTAATGTTTTAAGTAATTCAATTATGCTTTTATTCAATTAAAAAATGCTAATTTTCAGCATTAAATATCGTTTAAAATAAAATTTAATTACTTTTGTGACCTGATTATAAATTGTAACTAATATGGCAAAATTCAGAGGTGCAGTGGTTGTTGATACCGAAAAATGCAAGGGTTGTGACCTTTGCGTAGTGGCTTGTCCAACAACTGTTCTAGCATTATCCAGCGAAGCAAATTCTAAAGGATATAATTTTTCGCACATGGCTCAGAGTGAGGAATGTATAGGCTGTTCGGCTTGTGCAAATGTTTGTCCTGATGCTTGTATAACGGTGTATAGAGTAAAGTTGCAATAATTGATTGCACTTGCTATTAATTTAAACAAAAAAAGATTTCATTTTCAAATTGTAAGTAAACAATGAGCAATAAAGATCAAGATAACGAAATACTCTTAATGAAGGGTAATGAGGCTATAGCACATGCAGCCATTCGCTGTGGTTGCGATGGTTATTTTGGATATCCAATAACTCCACAATCCGAAATAATGGAAACATTGATGGATTTAGAGCCTTGGAATACAACTGGTATGGTAGTTTTACAGGCCGAAAGTGAAACCTCGTCCATTAATATGGTTTATGGTGCAGCTGGTTGTGGTAAAAAGGCAATGACATCGTCATCAAGCCCAGGAATTAGTTTAATGCAGGAAGGAATGTCATATCTTGCTGCTGCTGAATTGCCCTGTGTTATTGTAAATGTTATGCGTGGTGGTCCGGGCTTAGGCACAATTCAACCAAGTCAGGCCGACTATTTTCAAACAGTAAAAGGTGGTGGACATGGCGATTATAAAGTAATTACACTTGCTCCAGCTTCGGTTCAGGAAATGGCTGACCATACAGTAATGGCTTTTGAGCTAGCCTTTAAATATCGTACACCTGCCATGGTTTTGGTAGATGGTATTATTGGCCAAATGATGGAAAAAGTGATTTTGCCTCCATATAAACCACGTTGGACCGAGGAAGAAATAAAGAAAAATACACCTTGGGCAACACTCGGAAAATCAGCTGATCGTGGTCCCAATATTATCAATTCGTTGCGTTTGGAAGCATACGAAATGGAAGAGCTTAATAATACACTTCAAGGTCGATATCGTGAAATAGAGAAGAATGAAGTTATTTTTGAAGAAATTAATTGCGAAGATGCGGATTATTTGTTGGTAGCTTT
>CAIWIS010000064.1 GCA_903912795.1 uncultured Bacteroidales bacterium | reverse complement strand
TGTGGATTACAAGCAGGTGAAACTTTCAGAAATTCAGTTTTATATTATGCAAGTATTAAATAAGTTATATCCTTCGAAAGCCGTTTTTGCAAACGCTGATAATACTCGTTTCTCTATGTTCGATAAAGTAAGTGGGAGTGACCAAATACGTTTGAAATTTGCTGAGCAACATAAATTTGACGATATTAAACAGTATTGGTACAAAGATGTGGAGAGTTATAGATTACTATCCAAAAAATATTATTTGTACAAATAGCATTTGTTACTCACTTAAACTTCTAACTTTATTAATGGCAGGCATTTACATTCATATTCCATTTTGTAAACAGCGTTGCAGTTATTGCGATTTTTACACGCGTGTAGCTCCACGTCAAATCAACGACACCGTAAATGCTATTATTCGAGAAATGGAAATAAGAAGAGATTATTTGAAAGATGACTTTATACAAACTATTTATTTTGGTGGTGGTACACCCAGTTTGCTTTCGGCCGAGCAGTTTCAACGGATTTTCGAAACCTTATTTTTGATTTTTAAAATAAAAAATGATGCCGAAATTACTTTTGAAGCAAACCCAGATGACTTAACTCCAAGTTTTTTCGAATCTATTCATTCCTTACCTTTTAATCGTATAAGTATTGGTATTCAGAGTTTTGACGATGATGAGTTGAAAAAAATAAACCGTCGACATACAGGCAATGAAGCAATTGCAGCTTTTCAGAATGCTCGTAATGCAGGATTTCGAAATATTAGTATCGATTTAATTTACGGTCTGCCTTTACAAACAAAACAAAGTTGGGAAATACAACTCCAGAAAGCTTTTGAACTAAATCCGGAGCATATTTCAGTATATGGATTAACCTACGAAGAGGGTACACCTTTGCACAAACTACGTGAACTTGGTCGGATTACCTCAGCAGCGGATGCTGAAATGATTGATATGCATTTATTTATGTTGCCAAAAATGGAGTCGGCTGGATACGAAGCTTATGAAATATCGAATTTTGCAAAGTCAGGATTTCGTTCACAACACAATAGTGCATATTGGAAAATGAAACCTTATCTAGGTTTAGGTCCATCGGCTCATTCATTTGATGGAAAAAGTAGATGCTGGAATGTAAGTTCAATAAAAAACTACAATCAGGCTGTGTTTGCAAATGAAGTTTTTACTGAATCTGAACTGCTTTCAACTGATGAAAAATATAATGAATATGTAATGGTGTCGTTGCGAACAAAGGAAGGAGTTGATATGGACTATCTACAAAATAACTTCGAATTTAAATACGTTCGAAATTTTGAATTAATTGCAAAAAAACACATTAACGATAAGTTGTTGATAATCAATGATAAAAATATAAGTTTAACAACAAAAGGAATTTTGATTTCGAATCTGATTATCGAAGATTTTATAGTAGTGTAGTTTTTATTTTTTAATACAAGCATTCCTTTTGTTAGCTTTTGTTTCCTTTTGTGGTTGATTATTTTTTAAAACCTTAATTGGATACAGTTTTTGACTTTTCTCAAAAAAAATATTGTACTTTTGCAATTCATATAAATTACGGACGAAATATGGTAAACAAATCACAGAAAAGCGATTTCAGATCAAAGTTTTCACGTTGGTTTTGGATGTTATTCGGCTTCGGACTGCTTTCAACAGTTCTCATGTTTGTTTTTATTGCAATTGGTTGGATTGGCTATTTACCAGCTATCGACGAATTACAAAACCCAATAAATAAATATGCTACTGAAATATACTCTTCTGATTTACAGTTGATTGGTCGTTTTTCAAAAAGCAAGGAAAATCGTGTTAAAGTGGAATATAACGAAGTGTCAGAACATGTGGTACATGCTTTGGTATCGACCGAAGATGTCCGTTTTTACGATCATTCGGGTATTGATGGTATAGCTTTGACTCGCTCATTTGTATTTCGTGGTTTATTACAACGCAAAAGTTCGGGTGGTGGAAGTACTATCACGCAACAGCTTGCCAAGCAGCTGTATTCCGACGAAGCCCAGAATTTTATTCAACGTGCATTTCAAAAACCTATAGAGTGGGTTATTGCCGTACAACTCGAACGACTTTATACCAAAGAAGAAATTATCACCCTCTATCTCAATCAGTTTAGTTTTTTGAATAATGCTGTTGGTATTAAATCGGCCGCTCAAGTTTATTTTAATACTTCGCCTGCTAAACTTAAAATTGAAGAAGCGGCTACTCTTGTTGGGATGTGCAAAAATCCTTCCTATTTTAATCCGGTTAGGTATAACGAGCGCACTCTTAATCGGCGCAATGTGGTGTTAAATCAGATGCGCAAGGCCGATTTTATTACCGACGAACAATACGATTCCTTGAAAGTGATTCCTCTTACGCTTAATTATCAACGTGCCGACCATAAATCGGGACTAGCTCCTTATTTTAGAGAATATCTGCGACAAATTTTAATGGCTGATGAACCATCTCGTAGCGATTATGCTAGTTGGCAGGACGAAAAATACAAAGATGACCTTTGGCAGTGGGAAAACAATCCACTTTATGGTTTTTGTAATAAAAATACGAAACCTGATGGGTCGCCCTACAACATTTATGTTGATGGTTTAAAAATTTATACAACCATCGATTCACGTATGCAAAAATATGCCGAAGAAGCTGTAGCAGAGCATATTGAATCTTTACAAAAAACTTTTTTTAAGGAGAAGAAAGGTCGTTCGTATGCTCCTTTTTCGAAGCGAATTAAACCAGAGGAAATGGAATCAATTTTGAAAAATGCAGTGAAGCAAACCGAACGTTATCGACGCATGAAAGAGCAAGGTTTTAGTGCTGAAGAAATTGATAAGTCATTTCGCCAAAAAGTGGATATGCAGGTTTTTTCGTATACAGGACCTATAGATACACTCATGTCGCCACTCGATTCTATTCGTTACAATAAGCATTTTTTACGTTGCGGATTTATGTCGATGGAACCAAAAACTGGTCATGTGAAAGCGTATGTAGGTGGACCTGACTTTACACATTTCCAATACGATATGGTTACACAGGGTAAACGCCAGGTAGGTTCAACTGTAAAACCTTTTTTATATACATTGGCCATGGAAGAAGGTATGTGGCCATGTGATCAAACTACTTGGAAACCAATTACTTTAACTACTGGTACGGGTTCAAGCTGGAGTCCTAGAACAACTACTAAAGGACGTAGAGTAGGGGATGTTGTTTCGCTAAAATGGGGTCTCTCAAATTCGGATAACTGGATTTCAGCCTACCTTATGGGACTTTTTACACCTGAGCAACTTGTAAAACTAATGCAT
>CAIWIS010000063.1 GCA_903912795.1 uncultured Bacteroidales bacterium | reverse complement strand
TACTGCAAGCGAATATAATGGGCGAACACAACTCTCAACTATAAGTTCAAAAGAATTAATTGCTTCCAACAAAACGATAGTAACTCAAAAAGTAATCTTTAATTTTAATAATTTCAATTGGGAACAGTACGAAAGTATGCTCGTAGAGTTTAATCAAACGCTTTATGTATCGGCCAATGCCAATTTACAGCAATACGGACAATTATCATTATCGCCTGTTCGTAAGTATAGTCCTACAAATCAGTATTATCCATCAACTACCGAATGCATAAACCTAACCACACAAAATTCAAAAGCATCAATTTTGGTTGATGATGGTGTTACTGCAGCTTTTGCAAGTTCGTTATTATTGGCCGATGCCAATGGAAATAGGCGAAATGGTGAGCGAACATCTAACTTGAAGGCAGTAATTGATGATTTATCAGGTAGTTATGTGATTTATCCTACTCAAAAACCTATTTTTTATGGAAATCCCCGACCCACAATTATTTCAAATTTAGGTAATTATAATTTAAAAGTTTGTGCTTTTAATGTTGAATATTACCTCACAACTTATGGTACAGGTTATGGAGCTGCCGATGCAACTCAAGCTGCTCGTCAGCATACCAAAATAATTGCTGCTTTATTGGCCATCGATGCCGATATTTATGGTTTAATCGAAATTGAGCAAGGACAGGATGCTTTAACAAAATTGGTGAACGCACTCAACGCAGCTACAGTAGCTGGCCGATATGCTTTTGTAAACGATGGTGGATTAATTAGTGGCACTTACACCAAAGTAGGTTATATTTATCGAACCGATAAGGTTCAAACTTATCAAAGTTTACAAAATAATAATTCAGTAAGTCCTTATAACCGCAAAAAAGCACAGGCATTTACATTGCTTAGTAATAATCACCGGTTTATTTTTAGCTTAAATCATTTTAAAGCAAAAAGTGGATGTAGTACAGCTTATGGAGCTGATGTGGATGCTGGCGATGGTCAAAGTTGTTATAATGCCACGCGTGTTAGCGAAGCAAATTCAACAATATCCAATAGCGTCAGTTGGAAATCGGTTTACAATGATAACGACGTGTTGATTATGGGCGATTTAAATGCTTATGGCAAGGAAGATCCCATAAAAACACTTGTTAATGCTGGTTATAACGATTTGCATCGTGCATTTCATGCTGATTCATCCTACTCGTATATTTACAGGGGCGAAGCTGGATATCTGGATCATGCCTTAGTTTCTGCTACATTACTTCCACAAGTTACTGGTATGCAGGTTTTTCATATCAATGCCGATGAACCCGAAATGTTTGGTTATAGTGGAACAGCCTATCAGCCTGATATGTACCGTTGTTCCGATCACGACCCCGTAGTAGTAGGCTTATCATTAGGTTCAGCAAACCTGGTAAACAATCCATTTGGGACTGACATTGAATTGATTAGTAATGTTACGAACGATTTGTTGACTATTAATCATGCATCTTCCTGTAATTTTCAACTATATAGTTCCACTGGGCAATTAATTGCAACTAAATTAATTGCTTCTAATTCGTTCGAGATTAACTTAAGGAGTCTAGGATTGTCCAATGGAATTTATCTTGTAAAGCTAGCCAACACCAAACAATTTGTTACTAAGCGCGTTTTGCTAAAATAGCAACATTTATTTCATTCTGATTTTGAACATTATATTTACTTAAAAGTCTAAAATGCAAGGTTTATTAAACGGCTGTAAACCAAATACATGTAAATTGTAGTCGATTTTTAATAAGCTAAAATTTTTATTTTTTCCGAAATTTGATGTATCTTAGCCATTTAATTCATAATTATTCAAATAATCAAACTTAATATTCTTTTTTGAAATGGATACTACATTATTAAACGAAGTGATAGCCAAGGCTCAAACATGGCTTGTAGGAAACTATAATGATGAAACAAAAGCTGAAATACGTCGCATGTTGGATGCTGATGATAAGTCGGAATTAATAGAATCGTTTTACCGCGATTTGGAGTTTGGAACGGGTGGTTTACGTGGAATAATGGGTGCCGGAACCAACCGAATGAATATTTATACTGTAGGTGCAGCTACGCAAGGTTTAAGTAATTACTTAAAAGCTCAATTTACCGATGTGCCACAAATTAGTGTTGTTATTGGACACGATTGCCGTAATAATAGTCGTCTTTTTGCTGAAGTTTCGGCAAATATTTTCTCGGCAAATGGCATTAAAGTTTATCTTTTCGAAGATTTGCGTCCAACACCCGAAGTTTCCTTTGCTATCCGCCACTTGGGTTGCCAAAGTGGTATAATCCTTACTGCATCACACAACCCCAAAGAGTATAATGGTTACAAAGCCTATTGGAATGATGGTGCGCAAATGATTGCTCCACACGATGAAAACGTAATTACCGAAGTAATGAAAATTACCAATGTGGATGCTATTAAATTTACCGGAAACCCTGATTTAATTCAGATTGTTGGCGAAGATATTGATAAAATTTATATTGAAGCTGTAAAATCTATTTCGTTGTCGCCTGATGCTATTGAGCGCAACAACGACCTGAAAATAGTATATACACCTATTCACGGTACTGGTGTGGAGCTTATCCCACGGGCATTACGTGCCTATGGTTTTACCAATATTATCAATGTACCTGAGCAGGATGTAGTGAGTGGAAATTTCCCAACCGTAATTTCGCCAAACCCCGAAGAACCTGCTGCATTGGATATGGCTGTTAAAAAAGCCATTGCCACTGATGCCGACATTGTTATGGCTTCGGACCCTGATGCCGACCGACTTGGTATTGCTGTGAAAAACGATAAAGGCGAGTGGATATTGGTTAATGGTAACCAAACGGCATTGATTTTTATTTATTACCTTATTCGTCGTTGGAAAGAATTGGGCAAAGTAAAAGGCAACGAATATGTGGTGAAAACCATTGTTACCACCGAAATAATCAAAGAAATTGCCCTGAAAAATGGCATCGAATGTTTCGATTGTTTCACCGGCTTTAAATGGATTGCCGCTGTAATGCGCGAAAACGAAGGCATAAAAGAATATATTGGTGGTGGCGAAGAGAGCTACGGATTCCTTCCTGAAACTTTTGTACGCGATAAAGATGCTGTTTCCAGCTGTACGCTGATGGCCGAAATAGCTGCTTGGGCTAAAGATAATGGCAAAACCATGTACGAACTATTACAAGATATTTATGTTGAATATGGCTATGGCAAAGAAAAAGGGATATCTGTAGTTCGCAAAGGAAAATCAGGGGCCGAAGAGATTGCACAAATGATGAGCGACTTCCGTACCAATCCACCTGCAGAAATAGCAGGTTCGCCAGTAGTGTTGATAAAAGATTATAAAACACTGAAGTTAATAAATGTGCAAACAGGCGAAGCAAGTAAACTCGAAATGCCAGCCACTTCCAATGTAATTCAGTATTTTACAGCCGATGGAACAAAAATTTCTGTTCGACCTTCGGGAACCGAACCTAAAATTAAGTTCTACATCGAAGTACGTGGCGAAATGAAAACCCGTGCCGACTATGATTCTGCCGACGCTGCTGCCAACGCAAAAGTTGAAGCTGTCCGCGCATCTCTTGGAGTGTAATAATGTGGAAACTACGAATAATGAACTACGAATTAAAGACGAATTTAAAAGAATAAGAATTACGTTTTTTTGAATTTTTATGACTGAAATTATATTTAAAGAAGAGAGTTACCGTATTATTGGGTCGTGCATGAAAGTACATACACAATTGGGTGCTGGATTTCTTGAATCTGTATATCAGGAAGCACTTGAAAAACAGTTTATAAAAGATGGTATTCCTTATGTTCGCGAAAAATTGCTGCTAATTCAATTTGATGGTGAGCCACTTAAGAAAAGATTCAGAGCTGATTTTGTTTGTTTCGATAAAATAATTGTAGAACTTAAATCAGCCGTATTTGTTCATAATGATAACTTTTTACAAACTCAAAATTATCTTAATGCGACTAAATTTCAATTAGGCTTACTTGTAAATTTTGGTGAGCCAAGTCTCAAATACAAAAGAGTATTAAATATAAATCAACACTAACTCACAATTCGCATAATTCGTAAAAATTCGTATATTATTCGTCTTCATTCGTAGTCTTATTCGTAATATTTAAAAAAAATAATGGAATATACAACAGAAATAAAACCCAAAAACAAGCTTTTCGAAGTCGATTTCAAAGAAATTTGGAATTACCGCGATTTGTTTAGTTTGTTTGTAAAGCGCGATATAATAACGCAATACAAGCAAACAATACTTGGTCCTTCATGGTTTTTTATTCAACCTGCGCTTACAACCATTATGTATATGGTAGTTTTTGGTGGAATTGCGGGTATTAGTACCGACAACCTACCTGAGCCCATGTTTTATTTGGCTGGTATTGTTTGTTGGCAGTATTTTGCCGATTGCTTAAACAAAACATCATCCACTTTTACCACCAATCAGGCCATTTTTGGTAAAGTTTATTTTCCACGACTTATTGTGCCTCTCTCAACAGTGGCATCCAATTTGGTTCGTATGGGTATCCAATTATTATTGTTTATTTTCGTGTATATTTATTACCTGATTATTGGAGTAAAGGTAGCGCCTAATATGTATGTTTTACTGCTGCCTTTCTTAATTTTCATTTTAGCTGGTTTATCCTTGGGTTTTGGCATTATTATTTCGTCCATGACTACCAAATACCGCGATTTGTCGATACTGTTTACCTTTATAGTATCACTTTGGATGTATGCCACACCGGTAATTTATCCACTGAGCACTATGCCCGCTAATAAACAGTGGATTATGGCTTTAAATCCAGTTACAGCAGTTATCGAAGCATTCAAATACGGCACTATGGGAGTTGGAACTTTTAGTTGGGGAATGCTCAGTTATAGTTTTGGATTTATGGTAGTACTTATGGCTATTGGAATAGTTGTGTTTAATAAGGTGCAACGGAGTTTTATGGATACGGTGTAATATTTTTTGTAATTAATAAAACAATTAAATTAAATGAATAATAAAGTAGCCTTGGTTACAGGCATAACTGGTCAAGATGGAGCATATCTAGCTCAGTTTTTATTAACAAAGGGATATAAAGTTTATGGTACATACCGTAGACTATCTACTCCAAATTTTTGGCGTCTACAATATCTTAATATCTTTGATGATGTAGAACTGCTTCCATGTGACTTGTTGGATAGTTACTCAATAATTGAGACACTGAGAGCTTCAAAACCGGATGAAATTTATAATCTGGCAGCTCAAAGTTTTGTTGGCGCTTCGTTTGAACAACCAATTGCTTCGGGTGAAATTACTGGATTGGGAGTTGCTAAGCTGCTCGAGGCTATTCGATTAATAGTACCCGAAGCTCGTTTTTATCAAGCTTCTACCAGCGAAATGTATGGCGACAACAAACATAGCTATCAGGACGAAAAAACGGAGTTTGTACCATCGAGTCCTTATGCTGCTGCAAAACTATATGCTCATAGTATGGTAAATATTTACCGTCAGGGTTATGGACTTTTTGCTTCAACGGGTATATTATTTAATCACGAATCGCCACTAAGAGGAATTGAGTTCGTAACTCGTAAAATTACCAATGCAGTGGCCAAAATAAAACTTGGTATTGAAGATACCTTGGAATTGGGAAACTTGGATGCAAAACGTGACTGGGGATTTGCGCCGGAGTATGTTGAAGCTATGTGGTTGATACTTCAGCACGATAAAGCTGACGATTTTGTTGTTGCCACAAATGAAACACACACGATTCAGGAATTTGTTGAACGAGCATTTACGAGAGTGGGGTTAAATTGGGAAAATCATGTAAAGATAAATGAAAAATTCAAACGACCAGTTGATGTAAATTATTTAAAAGGAAATTATGCAAAAGCAAATGAGCTGCTTGGTTGGACACCAAAAACTACATTTGCAGAACTTGCAGATATAATGATAGATGCAGATTTGGAACGTTGGACAAATTGGCAAAATGGTATTCACTTCTCGTGGGATGCATGGAATTATCCGAATGAGAAAAAGATTTTATCCAGGAAACTAAAGTACGATTAAGTAAAATTTAGAGAAAACAATTAGGATGAATACTGCTATTGAATTCGAAAACATATCCAAACAATACCGACTGGGGTTGGTATCGACCCAAACGTTAAGTCACGATTTAAATAGGTGGTGGAAAACGAATATATTAGGAAAAGAAGACCCATACCTCAAAATTGGCGATGTAAACGACCGCGCTACAAAAGGTAGTAGCGATTATGTGTGGGCACTCAAAGATATCAACTTCAAAGTGGATCAAGGCGATGTGCTAGGCATAATAGGTAAAAACGGCGCTGGTAAATCAACTCTACTTAAAATACTTTCGAAAGTTACAGCACCTAGCACTGGCATTATTCGTGCCAAAGGACGTATTGCTTCGCTACTCGAAGTGGGTACTGGTTTTCACCCCGAAATGACTGGCCGTGAAAATATTTACATGAACGGAGCTATTATGGGTATGACCAAAGCCGAAATTACTCGCAAACTCGACGAAATAGTGGATTTCTCTGGCGTAGAGCGCTATATTGATACTCCAGCTAAACGCTACTCTAGCGGTATGACAGTCCGCCTCGGCTTTGCAATTGCCGCCCACCTCGACCCCGAGATTCTAGTTGTAGACGAAGTGTTAGCAGTTGGTGATGCAGAGTTTCAAAAGAAAGCTATTGGTAAAATGCAGGATGTGGCCCGTGGCGAAGGTCGAACTGTTTTGTTTGTGAGTCATAATATGCCAGCAGTACAAACATTATGTACCAAAGGAATTATACTCAAAAATGGAATGGTTTCGTTTAGTGGAGGTGTGCACGAAGCAATTAAAAACTATCTCGACGACTCAAGTTATGATACTGAACAAGTAAATGCTCAAGTAAAGATTATAAACAAAGCATTAAGTATCTCAAAACTAACCATTAACGACTTAGAAACAAATAAGATAATGTTTGATTATGGTGAGAATATTCTCAAAGTTGGCATTGAAGGTGAAGTTGAAATACCATTTAACATGTCAGTTGAAATTATGCTATATGACGATACTGAAACTTTAGTTGCCATGTATTCGCCTACTCATTTAATAGGACATACACATAATTTAAAGGCAGGAAAATATAAAATTGAAGAGAATATTTGCTTTCCTTCTACGCTGTGTAACGGCGATTATTATTTGTCAGTTCGCTTGTCCCAAATGAACATTGAACACGTTGCCGAAATTAATAAATTGGTAAAAATTATTGTAAATAAGAATATTAGCCCCGATACGGGCGTTGGATTTGATAAAAGTTACTACGGTAATTTTATTTTAAATGGAAAATGAATTATATGAATCAACTTAATCAACCACTTGTAAGTATTTGTACAACAACCTATAATAGGGAAAAATATATTGGTGAGGCAATTGAAAGTTGCATGATGCAAAAAACCAATTTCCCTTTCGAAATGGTTATAAGCGATAATTGCAGTACAGACAAGACTGTTGAGATCATTGAATCCTATATTCAAAAATTCCCCGATAAAATCAGACTACTTAAATCAGATAAGAATTATGGTTTAATGCTAAATTATATAAAATCTATTGAAGCCGGAACAGGAAAATATATTGCCGATTGTGATGGCGATGATTATTGGACTGATGAAAATAAACTTCAAATGCAGGTGGATTTTTTGGAAGCAAACCCCGATTTTGTAATGTGTTTTACAAATAATACACTATTAAATTCTGAAACCGGAGAAACTGAAAAAGGAGTTTTAAAAACCTGGGATGTCGGAGATACATCATTATTATTGAGTTACAACACTCTTAATAAAGAAATTAACTTAAATGGCTTTCATTGTCCGGCACATGTATCTACAATTGTTTTCAGGAATAATGTTATTAAATTTCCAGATTGGTTTAAAGACTTATATATCAACGATGAACCACTCTTTTTTATGTTGTCGAAATTTGGCAAAGCTAAGTTTATTGATCAGGAAATGAGCGTATATAGAATGACACCTGTAGGATATTCAACTCAAGAGTTTACATATATGAGAGATTGGACTGGAAGAATTGACTTTTATAAAAAAATTGATGCGTATTTCGATGGAAAACACCATAAACAGATAAGCGATATTATCAAAGCGTATAATAGAAAAATTTTCAAGTACTATTTTGATAAAAAAGAATACTTAAAAGCAACTCAATACTTGTTAAAAATGTACGTTTAAATCTCATTATCATTAAATTTTAAAACTTATCAATTAGCAAAATGTATTTTAAATTTTAAATTGAACAAACTCAACAAATGAAACTTCTAATTATAGGTGGTGGAGCTGTTTCCGAAGCATTTCATATTCCGGCAGCGATAAAGTTGATTGGAATTGAAAATGTTTATGTGGCTGAACCATCAGCTAATCAACAGGCATATTTAAAATCAAAGTTTGATTTAACCAATATTTTTGATGATTATAAAACTCTTTTAAGCTTAGTTGATGCAGTTGTTTTAGCAACACCACCTCACATTCATGTACAAATAATGGCCGACTGCTACAAAGCAGGCAAACCTGTATTGTGCGAAAAACCAATCTCATTAACATCTGCCGAGGGATACAAACT
Organism: uncultured Bacteroidales bacterium; assembly: GCA_903912795.1. Lineage (GTDB taxonomy): Bacteria > Bacteroidota > Bacteroidia > Bacteroidales > Paludibacteraceae > Paludibacter. The sequence goes on along the minus strand of CAIWIS010000063.1, from coordinate 331 downwards.
GCTGGACCTTAATGTAAATAAAGTACTAACAGGTATGTGCCATACTTACCGTCTGTTCGCGAATCGTATTTTTGTTCGTAATCTAATTCAGAAGGGTTATTTTGGCAATATACCTCACATTGAAATAAATGAAGGAGCACCAGCCGACTGGCCAACATTGTCGGGTTATTGTTTTCGGAAGGAATTGGTTTCGGGTGGTGTATTGATGGATGGAGGAATTCATTCGCTCGACTATATTTTGTGGTGTTTAGGCGCTGTTAAAGCCTTCGATTATAAGGATGATGCTATCGGTGGACTCGAAAGTAATGCTTCTATGGAGTTGGTTTTTGAG
>CAIWIS010000062.1 GCA_903912795.1 uncultured Bacteroidales bacterium | reverse complement strand
ATGCAAAAAATTGATGATTATTCGATGGAGCTGAACTTCACCGAAGTTTATAGAAAAAACAAACATGCACACATCGCCATTCGCGAAGCAAAATGTCATGCAACTCAGTTTCCAGCTGTGCTTTCTGAAATTCAGGATACCGACCGTTTAGCAGGACGCACGTTTTGGGGTTGGGTAGGTTTTAGTCCGCACAATGCGCCCGGAGGTGCAGCGTATGGTTATTTTTGTCATGAGCAAAAAATTATCGAGGCCTTGGAGCGTGGCAATATTCCTATGGAACAGCGCGATGGCGTACACGAAATGCTTCATTTTTGGAAAACTGAGACTTCGAAAGCAAAATGCGAAGCTGCATTTACCGACAAAATGATTCCCACGCTTTTTCGCGATGAAATAGTTTCGCTGCCCTACAACTTCAAACCGCTTATTGCCAATCCTATTTACCGAATGGCTGGAGTTTTTGTGGATTACGAAAAATTATTGCGCCTTGGAATTCCGGGTTTAAAAATGGAAATCTTCGACCGCATGGGTGAGGTGCAAAATGCTGGAGGCGATTATAAATTGTTCGAAGGTATGCTGATGGCCTTGGATGTGTTTATTGACTCTTGTCATCATTACGAAAAACAAGCCATCGAAAAAGCTAGTCAAACTGACAATCCGAAACGCAAATCGGAATTGCTTCAACTGTCCAGAGTTTTAAAAAACAATGCATTATACAAGCCTGAATCCTTTTACGAAGCATTACAATTGTCATGGCTTTACACCTTGATTTGTGGCTCGTTGGAGTTAGGTCGAGTTGATATTTACTTGGGCGATTTTTATGTAAATGATATTGATAATGGCATAATTACCGAAGAAGAAGCCTTATCATTGATGCATTCATATTGGAAATTGATTAACGATTTGTTTCGCGACGTGGATGGTCGTGTGATTATTGGTGGTCGTGGCAGACGTAACGAAGTCAATGCCGACCGCTTTGCACTCTTGGTACTTGAAACCATGCGTACCTACGGACGTGCCATTCTTCCTCAAACCACACTACGTTTTTACGAAGGACAGAATCCCGAATTGATGGAAAAATCCATTACATTGATTGGCGATGGCCATACATTCCCCTTGCTGTACAACGATGACGTATTAGTGCCCGGAGTGGCTGCTGCTCACGATGTACCATTGCAAGATGCCGAGCAATATATGCCGCTGGGTTGTGGCGAAATTACCATCGATCACATGGGATTTGGTACGCCAAGTGGCTCACTTAATGTGTTGAAAGCATTGGAAGTAACCATGCGTAATGGTGTTTGTCCTATTACCGGAAAACAATTGGGCTTGAAAACTGGTGAATTGAAAGATTTTAAATCCTGGGACGAATTTTTCGATGCGTTTAAAAAACAATTGGCATTTTTTATCGAAATACTTGCCGATCACGAAGAATTGGAATATGTAGAATCGGCAAAACAAGCTCCATATCTGTATTTGAGCATGTTGTACGACGATTGTATTGCCCGTGGAAAAGCCATTTTTGATGGTGGTATACGTTATTTGGGTGGTTCGTTGGAGTCGTTCGGAAGTGTAAATACTGCCGATAGTTTAACGGCTATCAAAAAAATGGTGTTCGACGAAAAATTGATTTCGGCCGAAAAATTAATTGAAGTACTTGATGCCAATTTTATGGGTTACGAAAAGGAACACAAAATGCTCAAAGACTCCCCAAAATATGGTAACGACGATAATTATGCAGATGATATTATGTGTGAACTGCACGATTTTATGTGCAACACCATGCGCGATCAACGCGACCGAACTAATTTGGATTGGTACCTGAATGTGTTGATTAACAACAAACAAAATACAATTTTGGGTCGTTGGGTTGGTGCTTCGGCCGATGGACGTAAAGCCGGTCGTGAAATGGCAAATGCTAACACACCAGCGGGAGGAAATGATAAGAATGGTGTTACTGCCTTGATAAACTCACTCGTAAAACCAAGTCAGAATAACCATGCAGGAACTGTTCAAAACATGCGTTTCGGACGTGATTTTTTCGCAGCCAATCGTCCTAAATTTGAATTTCTGCTCGACACTTATTTCAAAAAAGGTGGCCCACAAGCCATGATTACGGTTATTAACCGCGGTGATTTGGAAAATGCACTGGTTGAACCCGAAAAACATCAGGATTTATTTGTGCGCATTGGTGGTTTTAGTTCACGTTATATCGACCTTCCACGTGATGTGCAGTTGGAAATACTTAGTAGAGTTACCTATTAAGAGTTTGTAAAGTCATAAAGTTATAAGGTTTATATAGTTAATGGTTCATAAAGTTAAAGGTTCATAAGGTCAATTATCTTTGTTCTTTTGTCTTTGTTCTTTGTTCTAAAAAAATGAACGAAAAAGCAATCATATTCGACATTCAGCGGGCGTCCTTGCACGATGGCCCCGGTATTCGGACAACCGTTTTCCTGAAGGGTTGTCCCTTGGAATGTGTTTGGTGTCATAATCCCGAAGCTACAAAATCAGAACCCCAATTATTTTTTCATTTCGATAAATGCACGCAATGTGGTACTTGTGCCACGGTTTGCCCACAAAATGTGCATAATGTTGTGGGTGCAAACCACACTATTGATTACGACAAATGCATGCTTTGCGGAAAATGTGTGGAAGCTTGTAATTTTGATGCATTGAAAATTACTGGACAAGAGATGACCATTGATGAAGTGATGAAAGTTGTGATGTCCGACGTGGATTTTTATAAAAATTCGGGTGGTGGAATAACCTTGAGTGGTGGTGAGCCATTATTTCAATATTCGTTTGCAAAGGAATTATTGAAACGATGTAAAGAACTTGGAATAAACACTTGCGTGGAGACTTCAGGCTTTGTTTCGCCCATTAAGTTTAAGCAAATATTGCCACTCATTGATGTGTTGCTTTTCGATTATAAAATTACCGATTCGGCAGACCATATCAACTATACTGGAGTTCCCAATCAAGCCATTTTGGAAAACTTGCATGCAGCCTATCGCTATGGCACAAGCATCGTACTTCGCTGCCCAGTAATTCCGGGTATTAACGATACCGATTGGCATTTTAACGCCATTGCCGAACTGTCCGAGAAATTCCCAAAATTAATTGGTGTTGAACTGCTACCATATCACGATATGGGCAATAACAAACGTATCAGTGTTGGAAATTGCGAAACGTTGATTGAATTGAAAACCGTTTTGCCCGAAATTTCGAAAGCATGGTTAGAGCAATTAAGAATGTTGGGTTGTGAAAAGGCAATAATTGGTTGAATATGGTTCCAAAACTTGGATTACAACTCTATACTCTTCGTCAGGAACTGGCTGAAAACTTCGAGGAAACATTGTCGAAAGTAGCACTTTTTGGCTTCGAAGGTGTTGAATTGGCTGGTTTGCAAAATCAAAAGCCAGCTTATATTGCTCAACTACTTGCAAGTCAGAATCTCAAAGCGGTAGCCATGCATTGCGATGTGCTTTCGGAAGATGGTTTGAAGCGTTCGTTGGATGAGTCTGATGCCTTAAACTGCGAGCATTTAATTTGTCCATGGAGTCCACCAATTACTTTCGAAAGCGAAAAAGGCATAGCTCAATTAGCAGAAAAACTCAATAGAGCCAACCAAATAATTGTATCAAGGGGCAAAAGTTTACATTATCACAACCACGATTTTGAATTTCAATTTATTAAAGGTGAAAATAGTTTTGAACTTTTAACGTCACAACTCGATGCATCAATTTATCTTGAGATTGACCTCTATTTGGCAACTGTAGGTAGTGTCAATCCAATTGAATTATTACAGAACCATTCCGATCGTATCAAATTGCTTCATCTCAAAGATGGATCTATCTCGCCGCCATATCCTAACACCGCCATTGGTGATGGTTCTATGATTTACAAACCCATTTTTACCGCCATACCACCCAATATAGAATGGCTTTTTGTGGAATTAGAAAACTGCGCTACCGATATGGTTGAAGCTGTGCGGAAAAGTGTGTGGTATTGTAATAATTTATAGCAACTTCCAATGAATCTGATTATTTCAAATATTATTCTATCACAAATTGAATAATTATATCATTACAAATAAAATAATTTCGTATTTTATTTTTTTTTCTTACAATCCACCCTCGATTAATCATAAATTAAGCATTAATTAATAGCTCCATGCTATTTTTGACCTCGTAAACTACGAATTATCAAAAATATGCAAAATCACAAACTTTTTTACGCTACATTGCTGTTGATATCTTCAACACTCTTAGCTTCTGCACAAGAAAATCCATTTGTTCGTCACATATATACGGCCGACCCTTCGGCACATGTATGGAGCGATGGAAGGTTGTATGTATATCCGTCGCATGATATTGATCCGCCAAAAGGCTGCGACCGAATGGATCAGTATCACGTTTTTTCGACTACCGACATGAAAAAATGGACTGACCATGGCGAAATACTCAGAGCCTCGCAAGTGCCTTGGGGACGACCCGAAGGTGGTTTTATGTGGGCGCCCGATTGTGCGTATAAAAATGGAACTTATTATTTTTATTTTCCACATCCAAGCGGAACGGATTGGAATAAAACATGGAAAATTGGTGTTGCTACAAGCTCAAAACCAGCTTCCGATTTTAAGGTGCAGGGGTATCTCGAACTGAATGGTGACCAGTTTGCCATGATTGACCCAACCGTTTTTATCGACGACGATGGACAGGCTTATTTTTATTATGGTGGTGGCAGAAGGTGTAAAGGAGCCAGGCTAAAAGACAATATGACCGAGTTAGCCGATACTTTGATTACTATGGAAGGTTTAGTCGATTTCCACGAAGCTGCCTGGGTTTTCAAACGAAAAGGCATTTATTATCTTACCTATTCCGATAGATTCCAAATTAACGGAAAAGGTGCAAACCGGCTAAATTATGCTACCAGTAAAAATCCCTTAGGTCCTTGGACGTATCAGGGAGTGTATTTAGATCCAACAGGATGCGATACAAGCCATGGATCAATAGTAAAATACAAAGGTAAATGGTATGCTTTTTACCACAACAGTGTGCTTTCTGGGCGTGGTAATTTGAGGTCAATCTGTGTTGATAGGCTATATTTCGACCGGAAAGGAATGATAAAAAAAGTGATTCAAACAGGAAAACTCTCTTCAAAATAACAATAAATCAAATTTTTATATTACTATCAAAATGAAAAAAATAACACTACTAACTTTTCTTCTGGTTATAAGTTTTTCGAGCTCCATTTTTGCTGGAAAAATTATTTATCCCTGGCGGGCAACCACTGCCATTGTTAAGCAGGGCGAAACTTTCGAAGTTTGGTTCAATGCCGATGCAGCACAAACAGTGAATGCAGTTGAGTTGCAAAGTGCTTATTTAAAGGTCAATACAATAATTACAAATACTGTAAACCAAACCTGGATGTACGATAAATGGTCGGAAAAAACATGTAACACCAGACTTACGATAACTGTACCTGCCGGAACACCTTCGGACAGGTACGATTTAATCCTGAAAACATCTACAGGCGATGCAATTTCGCTGGCAGCTGTAAAGGTTATAAAAGAATACAAAACCAGTTTCTATGTTTTTCATATTTCCGATGCCCATCGCTGGCAAGGTTCGTACGATAATCTTAAGATTTCGAAAAATACTGCTGTAACCATTGATATTGCCAATATAATTGACCCAGAAATGGTTTTTGAAACAGGCGATAATCACTATCAAAACACCAATAGTCTTTCTAGTTCGCAACAGCGCATCACCGACTATTACAATGGTTTTATGAACGGAACTGAATATGTGAATGGGTTGAATAATTTCTCAGCCCCCGTATTTAGTATTCCGGGCAATCACGATACCCCTCAAAAAAATTACGAACTCGAACCCGGCTTTCCTAATCCCGGTTATACCAAAGTGCCCTCGGCAGCATGGAACGATTTTTATGGCTTACAAGCTCACAATTTTGCTTATGGTAATGCGCGTTTTATCGGATTGAATAATGCCTGGTTTTCGGACGAATCAACGGGTGTTCCAAACTTTGCACATCAAACCGACGAAGCCAAAACTTGGCTCAACCAAGCTGGCAAAGGCACTTTCAGAGTTGGTTATTGCCATGTTATGACACCCTCACCGCTTAAGGCATTTTACGAACCATTACTGTTGGCAGGTGCTCCGCTTAACCTCATTTTGGCAGGACATTGCCACTGGGCAGGAAACACACACAGTATTAAAGATTACCCCAACGTAAAGATTACGCCTACAGGATTTCCTTTGCGTGAGGTAAGCCGGAAGGCGCCTTTTAATCTTTACAAAATTGATTTGATAAACAATAAATATACTGCTATTGGCGATAGTATTGGTGCTCATGAAGGTCTCGAAACTGCTGATAATTTTACCACGGCAAAATTAAAACTTAGTTTTTCGAAATTGAACGATGGTTCTAATTCGGAAAATACGGCTACCATTGTAAATAAATTTAATTTTCCAATTACCAATGCAAGGGTACGTTTTGTATTACCATTAGGCAAAATTTATTTTGTAAGAAATGCCACAATATCCCAGGAATTCGACGGTACTAACTTTCATGTTATTGATGCTATCTACAATTTAGATGCTTTAAGTACTAAAGTGGTTTCGGTTCACGAAGGTATACAACCCGATTTATGTCCGGATGATCCAACTAAAATGGATCCAGGCATTTGTGGCTGTGGAATTCCCGAAGGTTCGTGCCCCATAGCAGTAACCGACCTCATCTTGAAATCCAGCACAGCTCGTGTTATGCTCAATACCAATCGGCGGCTTTTAACCACTATTATGCCTTCGAACGCTACCAATAAATCCATTCAATGGAAAAGTTCGCATCCTGCCATTGCTACTATAAATTCAGAAGGCATAGTAACGGCTTGGAGCGAAGGAAATACAACAATTACTGCTTCTACTTTCGATAATGCAAAAACAGCAACTTGTGAAGTTACTGTGATACCAGCTTCAAATACCTATCAGGCCGAAGATGCTGAATATGTTGGCCCGGTTGAAGTTGCCAATCAGCCAGGATACAGAGGAAGTGGTTTTATGGATTACACAAATGCTTCGAACGATTATATTAAATGGAATGTATATGTCCCATCAGCAGGAACTTACTCACTTAGCTTTCGATATGCACTTACAGCCAACCGCCCACTCAAATTAACAATCAACGATGTAGTAAAAGTTGTTTCGTTGGCATTTCCGGTAACCGGAGCTTGGTCTACTTGGGGTACACACTCCATAAATCAGCCTTTGGAAGAAGGTAATAACACCATTATGCTTACTGCTATCAGTACCAGTGGTGGAAACTTCGACGAACTTACCTTAACTGGAAATGGATTAACTGCCCTTGAAAATGTAAAAATAAACAAAAATGGAAAATTTGTAAATATTTATCCAAATCCAACCAATAGACGGAAAATTGCTGTAAATTTGTTCGGCTTTGATGGTTCAACAGATATTTCATTAAGTATTAGTCAGATGAATGGTCAATTGGTATATCAAAAAAACTTGGATAATAGTAATTTTGCAGAAATAGATTTACCCGAATATTTAGACAAATCCATTTATTTTGTTTCGGTTAAATCAGGAGCAATGCAAATAACGAATAAATTGATATTGAATTAGTTATATTTATAATACAATGAAAAAAAATCTCATCATAACAATTTTGCTATTTAGTTTTAATTCTATGCTTACTTCAATAAGAGCGCAGGAATTAGGTGCTACTTTTTGCTGGCAGCAAAAGGAAATTGAAGGCGGACATTCATATCGTTACAATCAATCCATTGTAAAGGAAACTATTTCGGAAATTGAATGGTGGGAAAACCATATTGAAGAAGTGGACTATGCCGGTTTGGATTATATTGCGCTCTTAAGTAGAGGAACAACTCCAGGTAAAAAAGACAGAGGTATGGGAGATCCAAATCATATTCCGTTGTTGATTGATGCCATGAATACGCGGGGTATAAACTCCTTTAAATTAGCTATTTTCGATGACTGCCCCAATTCCTGGACATCAGGATTGAACTATGATTTAACAGGCTCTACTGCTCAAACTTATAAATTCGATGTTGGTGATCCGAATAATTATAAATACATTTGGGATTATAATCTGAAAATTGCTATTGAAAAAATTCCTGACGAACGTCGCTATAAAATTGATGGCCGAATGGTGATTATATTTTGGTCAATTAAAGATACCTGGATGACCAACATTGGAACAGGAAATATCGAAAAAATCCTACAACATATCCGTACCAAATGTTTCGAGTCTTTTGGATTTTATCCTTATCTTGTAACCATGCGTAGCTGGTTCGACCGCGATGCAACACTTATGAATTCGACCGCGATTGATGCAGTACACGACTGGTTTTCGTCGGCCAATAATTACTCGCACACCAACTATAGCTGGACACACCGCGTAACTCGTCAGGTTATAAAAACTGGTTGTTGTGTTCCGGGCTTCAGCGCACCTGACGATCCCGACGGTAGAATGTTTCTCGACCCAAGCATGGGAACCACCGATAAAGGCTTACGCTTAAAAACAGGACTCAACAATACGGTAAAAGCCGGAGCGGCACTTACCTTAGTCGAAGGATTTACTGATGCTGCTGAACATGCTGCACTTTGGCGAAGCACCGATGATGGAAAATATAGTTACTACGAATATCCAAGTCAACGACTTAATATTTTAAGAAGCTTCTCACGCAATCCATATCCTGCTAGTTTAAAAATGGAAGCTGAAGCATGTGACGATTATTCCGACCTGACTGTTGGAAATAGTGGTGGAACTTATTTACAAATGGGCGATTTGGATGTGGCTAAATGCACAGATTTACGTACAGGTTGGCATGTAACTGCTACGCAAGTGGGCGAGTGGTTACAGTGGCGCGATATTCCTTTATTGGCCAATACCAAATTTCAGCTTCGTTATAAATCTACAGCAGCATCTTCGGTGAATGTTGAAGTAGCTGGAAGTGTCATTGCAACTACACCATTGCCTTCTTCAAACGGATTGTGGTCTACTATTGATGTTGGAAATTATACTTGGCCAGCTAACATTGTGCGCACTGTTCGTTTAAATATTCTTTCAGGTTCACCCGAAATTAATTACCTAACTCGTGTAGCTGCAACTACAAATTCGGTAAGTTCTATCAGCATTTCGCCATCTGCCTTCACACTTGCAAAAGGTGAAACTCACGAATTTTCGGCTCTTATATCGCCGTCAAATGCTGATAATAAATTAATGAACTGGGTTTCGGACAATCCCAAAGCGGCCATCGTTAATGGCGAAGGAAAAGTAACTGCTATTAATCCAGGTACTGCCAAAATTTGGGCAATTACCTACGATGGCGAAAAAACAGCCTCGGCAACCGTAACAGTAACCGGCACTATTTATTTGGACGAATGCGATATGACTACCGGCTGGACATCGTCGCAAACATTAGCTCTTAATACTGCTGATAAACAACAAAATACAGGTTGCATTGAATTTACGGGTAGTACGCTCGACGAATTTAAAAAAGTTTTTGCGCCTGCTTTTTATTCGGGAACTACGCTTGCAAATGGTGCTTTGCGTTTTTGGTATTATGTGTCGGATGTTACAAAATGTGGCCCAGTTCGTGTGGAACTTGGCAGTGCCGGACGTGCCGATGCCAACGAATACAGTTGGCAACTAACCGGACTTGTGAATGGTTGGAATCAGATAAATCTGCGCATGAGTGCTTCTACAAAAGTTGGTGTATGCGATTTAAATGCTATAAACTGGTTTCGCATTTACGATTCTAAATCGGGAAGTATCACCACGCGCATTGATGCATTGGAAGTTTATAATGCTGATGCCAATGCTGTAAAAGATTTGAAATTCAACGAAATAGATGTTTCGATTTATCCAAATCCGGTTCAGAATCAACTCAATTTAAAATTTGCCAACTCAAATTTTGAAACTATTGATTTGCAAATGTTTGACGCTAGTGGTAGAACTGTATTGAAAGTAGCCGACATTTCATCAAAAGGATCTGAATATAAGGTAGATGTAAGCAAAATATATAGTGGAATTTATTTATTGAAATTAAATACTTCGGGTAAAACAATAACAAAAAGGATTTTGGTAAATAGATAACAATGCGTTTCTTTTCGAAATGTATTAAATTTATAATTATTTGAACTATTATTCTAGATTTAAACAATAGTTTTTACTAAATTTGTTGCCTTAAAATTTTGATTTTCTTCATAAATCAAACTGAAGAATTTATTTATTCCATTTCCTTAGAAATTATACTGTAAAAAATATTTT
>CAIWIS010000061.1 GCA_903912795.1 uncultured Bacteroidales bacterium | reverse complement strand
ATAATGGTTTTGGCCGAAAAATACAATTGGAATCTGAGCGAAAAAACGATTGGAGTAGTGGGAGTAGGCAATGTAGGAAGCAAAGTAGCTCGCATTTGTGAAATTTTCGGCATGAAAGTACTGCTCAATGATCCTCCGCGTGAACGTGCCGAAGGTTCAGCTAAATTTGTGAGCTTGGAAACCATTCAAAATGAAGCAGATATTATCACGTTACATGTACCATTGAATATGAAAGGTGAAGATGCGACATTTCATTTGGGAAATGATGAGTTTTTAAATTCGTTGAAACGTAAGCCTGTTTTGATAAATTCGTGCAGGGGTGAAGTGACCGAAACAAATGCGGTTAAAGCCGCTTTGAAAGCAAATAAAATTGCTACCTTTGTTTGCGATTGTTGGGAAAATGAACCGGATTTGGATTTGGAACTCTTGGCGTTGACTGAAATTGCTACGCCACATATTGCAGGTTATTCCAAAGATGGAAAAGCTACAGGAACTTTGATGAGCGTTCAGGCTATCAGCGAATTTTTCGGCTTAGGATTGGAAAATTGGAAGCCCACAGGTGTTGAAGCGCCAAATGAACCCGAATTTGAAATAGATGGAAGTGGTTTAACAGAGCAGCAAATTATTTCGAAAGCCATTTTACATACTTACAATATTCGTAACGATGATAAAACTTTTCGTAACAACCCTGAACTCTTTGAACAATTACGTGGCGATTATCCTACTCGTAGAGAGTTTCCGGCATTTACCATTAAGGCAAAGAATTTAGAAGAAAGAACATTGGGGAAATTAAAGCAAATTGGATTTAAAGCCCCTCCAAGCCTCCCCGAAGGAGAGGCTTAAAGACTGATTCTCTGAAATTATTGATAATCATTAGAAAGTAAAATTAAATTTGGTATAAACTATTAAACAACGCTAACATTAAGTCCCCTCTTCGGGGGATTTAGGGGGCTGGATTTTATTATGAAACAAAAAGCAGACATTGGATTAATTGGTTTGGCCGTAATGGGCGAAAACCTTGTTTTGAACATGGAAAGCAAGGGCTTTACCGTGGGTGTTTTTAACCGTTCGGTTGAAAAAGTAGATAAGTTTATGGCTGGTCGTGGTGCCGGAAAAAACTTTATTGGTGCTCATTCTATCAAGGAATTGTGCGATTCGTTGGAAAAACCACGCAAAGTAATGATGCTGGTTAAGGCGGGTCAAGCTGTGGATGATTTTATCGAACAACTCATTCCAAATTTGGAAGCGGGTGATATTATTATCGATGGTGGAAATACACATTTCCCTGATACGATTCGTCGTACCAAATATGTGGAAAGCAAAGGATTGCTTTATATCGGAACTGGTGTTTCGGGTGGAGAAGAAGGTGCTTTGTTAGGCCCATCAATCATGCCGGGCGGTTCGCCTGCTGCATGGCCTGCTGTAAAAGATATTTTGCAAGCTATTTCGGCCAAAGTAGAAGGTGGCGTAGCTTGTTGCGATTGGGTTGGCGAAGGTGGTGCTGGTCACTTTGTGAAAATGGTTCACAACGGTATCGAATACGGCGATATGCAAATTATTTGCGAAGCGTATCAGGTAATGAAAGATTTACTTGGATTGAATGCTGACGAAATTCATCAAGTATTTAAAGAATATAACGAAGGCGATTTGGATTCGTACCTCATCGAAATTACCCGCGATATTATGGGCTTCCGCGACGAAAATGGCGAAGCATTGGTTGAAAAAATTCTGGATACTGCCGGACAAAAAGGTACCGGAAAATGGACTGGCGTTGCTGCATTGGATTTAGGTATTCCATTGACTTTGATTGGCGAATCGGTATTTGCTCGTTGCTTATCGGCTCAAAAAGACATTCGTGTAAAAGCATCGAAAGTAATTAGCGGACCTGAAGCTTTATTCACAGGTGATAAAAAACAAATGATTTCCGACTTAAAAGATGCATTGTTTGGAGCAAAAATCATTTCGTACGCGCAAGGGTACAACCTTATGATGGAAGCTGCTAGCGAATACAAATGGAATTTAAACTACGGTGGAATAGCCTTAATGTGGCGTGGTGGATGTATTATCCGTTCTACGTTCTTGGGTGATATCAAAAAAGCATTCGATAAAAATCCTGCTTTGGAAAACTTATTGCTTGACCCACATTTCAAAGCCATTGTTGAAAATGCACAAGCCGGATGGCGT
>CAIWIS010000060.1 GCA_903912795.1 uncultured Bacteroidales bacterium | reverse complement strand
TTAGCAATTCAATTATTTTTCGCGAACCCAAACTTGTGTTCTACCTATCATTCCAAACTTATCAAGTGAACCACGCACATCCAAATTACCTGTTTTAGCATCATACGTCATGCTGCAACGGTATACTTTTCCATTATTTGGATCCAAAATTGTTCCTCCAGAAAGCGTACCTTCTTTCTCTGTCATTCCATTCACAACCACCATACCTAATACGGCTTTATCTTTATTTGAGCCTTCGCATTCGGTACATTTTTTATCAGGATTTTTAAAAAGTTTCTCCACTTTACCATAATACTTGCCATTGGTAGCTTTAAAAATTAATACAATTGACTTTGTGGAACCATCTTTATCATCGATAGTTTTCCACCGACCTACAATTTTATCAACTTGCGAAAACATTGATAATGACACAAATAGAACGCAAAAAAGCGAAATAATTTTTTTATTCATAATTTTAAATTTTAAAAATTTCAAAGGCAAAGATAATTAAAAATTATTCATTTTGAGATAATTGGATTGTAATTCGGATTTTATTTAATATTTTTGCGTAAAATATGATTTTAAAAAAATGAAGACAATAACTATCGACAATAAAACAGAACTAGAAGAAGTCATTATTTCCTGTAAACATTGCGTTCTAAGTACCGTTTCTCCTGACGGTTCGCCTTACAGCGTACCCATGAATTTTGCATATAGTGAAGGTGAAATTATACTTCACTCCGCTCCTACTGGTACGCATCTTACTAACATTCAACATAATAATACTGTTTGTGTAGTATTTTGTACCGATGGCAATTTGGTTTTTCAACACAAAGAAGTAGCCTGCAGCTATCGTATGCGTGCTAAAAGTGTAATTTGCAAAGGAAAAGTTCGTTTTATCGAAAGTGATGAAGAAAAAATTCAAGTAATGAATAAATTTATGGGGCATTACACTGCCAATCATTTTAGTTATTCAAAACCCGCCATTCAAAATGTAAAAGTTTGGATAGTAGAAGTTTCAGAAATGACAGGTAAAGCCTTTGCTGTAGCGCATAAATAGAAAAAAAGGAAGCTCAAATTTGAACTTCCTTTTTTCTTTTTGTAGCGGGAACGAGAGTTGAACTCGTGACCTCCGGGTTATGAATCCGACGCTCTAACCAACTGAGCTATCCCGCCATTTTCGCCAAAAGCGGTGCAAAGATAGTTATTTTAGACAATATGACAAACTTTTTACAAACAAAAATGGATAGAATTATCGACATAACCTCAATTGAATTTTTAAATTATTGATAATTAAAGTTCTGATACATTATTCTCACTTTATATTTCGTAGTTTTAGCATCAAAAAACTTCCATTCCGAAATAATATTATCAAAAACAGAAGTTTTTCAACATTATTCATTCAATTAATGTTATTAAGTACGAAAAAGCACCTCGAAATGATTGATATTTCGGGTTTTTTTCCGAAATTTGTACCCTAATTTATTTAATCAGAATATTCTATAATGAACAGCAATGAAAAATGGCAGTCGAAACCTGCCAGCCGTGATGGTAAACCGTCTGAAAAACGCGATGTGAAATCGATTTTAAAGGGCTCGAGAGGAGCTGCAAAATTTTCAGGAGACAGCGATAATCGCAATTTTAACCGATTCGATAACAAAAGTACCAGCGATTATAAAAAACCGTACGAAAATCGTGACGGAAAAACAGAATCGACAGGAGAAAAAAGAAAATTTGAATTAAAAGGGGGAGGTGGTAATAGCTACGGCGAACGCAAACCTTACGAAAACAGAGGCGACCGACCACAATTTGGCGAACGTAAACCTTACGAAAACAGAGGTGATAGACCTCAATTTGGCGAACGCAAACCTTACGAAAATAGAGGCGAAAGACCTCAGTTTGGCGAACGCAAACCTTACGGAAACAGCAGCGACAGACCACAATTTGGCGAACGTAAACCTTATGGAAACAGTAGCGACCGACCTCAATTTGGCGAACGCAAACCTTACGGAAACCGTCCAACTGAATCAACTAGACCGCGCTTTAAGCCACGTACAGCTACTACTGGCGAAGGTGAATACAATCCAAATAGCGAAAGAAAATTTAGCATTAAAAGCTCCAACGATGGTCAATTGACCGAATTCGTTGAATATCGTTTCGACAATCAAAATGATGGTGTTAAGTTTCGCAAACCAACACGTAACCGTGACAACAATTACGATCCAAATTCAAAATATAGCAACAAAAAGCAAACTGAATTTAAAAAGACATATATAGATCTTAGTAAGCCAATTCGTTTGAATAAATTCTTGGCAAATGCAGGTATATGTTCTCGTCGCGAAGCTGACGAATTTATCCAAGCTGGAGTTATATCTGTTAATGGTGAGGTAGTTAGTGAACTTGGAACAAAGGTAATGCACACCGATAAAGTACTTTTCCACAATCAGCAAGTTCGCTCCGAAAAGAAAGTATATATTCTTTTAAACAAACCAAAAGATTGTGTAACTACTTCGGAGGATACACATGATAGAATGACAGTGCTTGATTTGGTTAAGAATGCTTGCAGCGAGCGTATTTATCCAGTTGGCCGATTAGACAGAAATACTACAGGTGTTATTTTGCTTACCAACGATGGCGATTTAGCATCCAAATTAACGCACCCAAAATATGATAAAAAGAAAATTTATCATGTGGCTCTTGACAAACCACTCGAAACATCTGATTTCGAATTAATTTTAGCTGGTGTTGATCTTGAAGATGGAAAAATTGCAGCCGATTCGCTCGAATATGTGAAAGATGGCGACCCAAAACAAATTGGAATTGAAATTCATTCGGGACAAAATAGAGTTGTACGCCGTATTTTCGAAAAAATTGGATATAAAGTAATTCGTCTTGACCGTGTTTATTTTGCAGGTTTAACCAAAAAAAGTTTGCCACGTGGCAAATACCGTTTCTTGAACGAACGCGAAGTAAATATGCTAAAAATGGGTGCTTACGAATAATTAGCTCATTTATGACTTTTATAATAAAACTCTGTTGATATTAATATTGACAGAGTTTTTTTATTTCATTTTTTTCAATTATATTTGTTTCACGATAAATAAATTATTTATCACACTAAAAGTTTTGATTATGAATGTTTTAATTGCGGGTGGAACAGGTTTTATTGGTTCGTATATTTCAAATCGATTTATCGAAATGGGATATAGAGTAAATATTATTTCACGCAATAGTGAACATGTAAATTGGAACGAATCGTCGCTGATAAAAGAACTTGAAAATACGGATATATTAATAAATCTGGCTGGTAAATCAATTAATTGCAAACATACTTCTGCCAATAAAGCGTTAATCTTGAAATCGCGAATTGACACAACTAATAAATTAGGAC
>CAIWIS010000059.1 GCA_903912795.1 uncultured Bacteroidales bacterium | reverse complement strand
CAATTCAGGTTTTGGAAATTGAACTTTTGTTTCTGTCGGGGTTTTAATGCGTCGTCGCACCACTTTTACTTCCGACATTAGTTTGAGTGCATTCAGGTAGTTCCTTTTACTCGATTCGTAATTAGGATGCCCTGGCGAAAATGGTTTTTCCATAATGTAAACGGCGCCTGCTTCTAACACGCGAATTGCCAATTCAACCTCCGAAGGCTGATAAAAGCCACTCACAATTACAATAGGAGTAGGGTTTTGTTCCATTATCTGGCGTGTGGCCTCCACACCATCTATTTCGGGCATATTCACATCCATACTCACAACGTCGGGTTTGGTAACAACACAAAGTTCCAGCGCTTTCTTACCATTGTCGGCACAGCCAACTAATTCAAAATGCGAATCGCTTTCGATCATTAGGCAGAGAATTTTTCGAATGAGTGCCGAGTCGTCAACTACTAACACTCTAATTTTAGGTTTTATCATTATAGTAAGCGTTGAATAGTATCTACTAAATTGCTTTGTTCAAAATTGCGTTTCACAATGTAAGCGTTTGCTCCTGCTTCGAGCCCTCGTTGTTTGTCGTCGGGGGTTTCGAGTGCCGTAACTAAAATTACGGGCAATTGTGCGTAAGCTGTTGTTTCGCGAATTTTTGCTGTAAGCTCAAATCCATTCATGCGTGGCATTTCAACATCCGAAACCACCAAATCGTATTCGCTTTGTTGTAAAAACTGATAAGCCTGATAGCCATCAACAGCGGTTTTAACAATATACCCAGCACTTTCTAAATAGCTGCGCAGCATGGTGCGAATGGTTATTGAATCCTCTGCGACCAATATACGGTGTTTTACGTCCTCCGAATTGCTTTCGCTTTGCTGCACAATGATTGAGCTGGTTTTGCCACTTGCATTTTTAAGTAGTTCAGCCACATTGATTACTGGCACTAATTTGCCATTTCCGAGCATGGTAAGTCCCGTAATATTCTCAACATGTTTAAGTTGCGAGCCCATATCTTTAAGTACACCTTCGTATTGCCCAATAATTTTATCAACTATCACAGCAGCTTGTTGCCCGTTACTTTCGAGAATTATAACATGCTCAATCTTTGATGCTAACACTGTTTGATTCCCTTTTTCTGCTCCCAATACAGCACTAAGTTCAACAATCGAAATTGCTTTTTCATTTATAAAAATGCAACTTTTTCCTTCTACTGTTCTTATATCCTGCTTGTTAATGCGCATAACTTTAAGTACATTAATTACTGGAATTGAAAAATAGTTGGTGGCAATTTTTGTCAAAATGCCTTTGTAAACTGTGAGCGACTGCGGAAATGTAAAACGGAAAGTTGTACCTATGTCGGGTGTCGAAAATAATTCAATTGTTCCATTGTTTTTAATAACTTTCTCTT
The DNA here is from genome assembly GCA_903912795.1 of uncultured Bacteroidales bacterium. GTDB lineage: Bacteria > Bacteroidota > Bacteroidia > Bacteroidales > Paludibacteraceae > Paludibacter. The sequence goes on along the minus strand of CAIWIS010000059.1, from coordinate 2,801 downwards.
CAACAATACTCATTCCCAACCCACGTCCCGAAATGTCAGTTATTAAATCGGATGTGCTGATGCCCGATTTAAAAATAAGATAATTGAGTTTCGAAAGGTCATTCTGATCTACTTGGTCTGGTCGAATGATTTGATTTTTGAGTGCCTTTTGTATTATTTTTTGCGTATTAATACCTGCACCATCATCGCTTATGTCTATTTGGATTTTTTTGTTTTCGAGAAGCTTAATGGCTACATTGATAGTGCCTATTGTTGGTTTGTTTTTCAGTTTTCGCACTTCGGGAGTTTCTATTCCATGATCTACACAGTTGCGTAATAGATGCAATATAGGATCTTTGAGATCTTCAATAATCCTTCGGTCCATTTCAATTGTGTCGCCACTCATGCTGAATTTTACATTTTTAGCCGAAGCTGTGCTTATGTCGCGAAGCAATATGGGAGCCGAAACAAAAAGGGTACGAATTGGTAAAAACAATAATTTTTTAATGTCGATTTGTAGGTCATCCACATTGCGTACAAAGCTATGTTGATAAATCTGAAACTGATTGGATATAGATCGAAAATCATCTTCAATCTTTTTGACTTTATCTTTTTCATCCGATTGCAATTCGTATTTTTGAGCTATTTTTCGAAAGCCCGAAAGCTGTGCTTGCATTTTTTGCATTCCTATGCGCAGGTGATCCATCGTGTTTTTCGACGATACAAATTCCTCGGCTTGCAATAACAATCCGTTGAGTTTCGAAACATCGATACGTATCGTTTCGTTTTCAATTGCTGGCGAATTAGCTACTAATTCTTTGTTAAATTGAGTGTTGAATGTTGATTTTTCTTCTGATTCTGGTTCTAACTTAGGGACGATTATCGACTCTTCGGGTGCATCCTTTATCATTTTTTGCAACGAAGTGAGCGAGAATTCGAGCGTTTGTACTATTTGTTGAATTTTGGAATTGTTGGGTTTTAGCTCTTTTTGAACTAAGCCTTTCAGTAGCGTATCGAGCATTGCTGCGGCTTGGTTATAAGCGTTGAAATAGTCAGTGCTCAGCACCAACGGTTTTTTCTTTAACAAGCTGAAATGCGACTCTAAGCACATGCAAATCTTCTCAGTTTCCAGTTGATTTAGCACGCGCGATGCACCTTTCAAACTATGCGTTTCGCGGAAAATAGATTCTGTTAATTGCGTTCGTAGTGCATTTTCGCTGCACTGTTCAAGCTGAATCAATCCATTTTGTATGCTTAGTATATGTTCGGCAGCCTCCGATATGTAATCGTTCAGCAATTCGTTTATTAGGTCGTCGGGTTCACTTCTCATGTTTTTATTTTTGAGTTGTAAGCGTTAATCCAAATTTTATAAAATGTTGGGTGTTTTACAATTTGAAGCGTTCAATTATTGATTTTAAATTTTGCCCTAAATTGCTCAAATCGTGTGCTGCCGATTGGGCTTGCCTTATGCCACTTACATTTTGTTCGCTGGCGGTTTTAATATTTTCCATGGCAGGTACTATTTGTTCCATACCAGCCATTTGTTGCTGATTCGACGATGAAATTTGCATTGACGACTGGGTTGCCTCTTCCACATTTTCGGACAAAATCTCAATTACATTTCCACTTTCGGTAACTAAAATCCTACTTTCTTCCATGGCTTTGGTGCCTTCGTTGGTAACACTTACTGCCTGATTTACCGATTTGTTTATCTCGTTCAGTATTTCTTTTACTTGCAAGGTCGCTTTTTTCGATTGGTCGGCTAATGATCTGATTTCGTTGGCTACTACAGCAAATCCACGTCCGTTTTCGCCCGCTTTGGCAGCTTCGATTGCGGCATTTACAGCTAATAGATTCGATTGATCGGCTATATCGGCAACTGTCGAAGTAATTTCGCCAATAGTGCGGTTTTGTTCAGATAGCTTAAGTACAGTTTCGGATATTACACCCATTTGGTTATCAATGCGTTTCATGGCTTCGAATACCTTGTAAATAGCTTCCTTGCCTTTATCAACCGAGTCGGCAGCGCGCTGTGAGCTATCGAGCAGCGATAGTGCTTTTTCGTTCGATAGCATTGCTGTTTGACGAACTTCTTCAACAGTGGTGGTTGTTTCCGATATGGCAGTGGCAGTTTCGGCAGCTCCTGTCGAAATTTCGGTAACGGTAGTCAGAATTTCCGAAGCCGAAGTGCCCAATACATTTACACCATTGCGCAACTCTTCTGAAATGTCTTTTAAAAGTTTTAAGACTGTAAACATAATAAAAATTGCCAGAATTATAACTGCAATTCCTCCCACAGACGTAATTATATACACAAGGTTTCTTGTTTTTCCTCCTTCAATATTGTGAATGTTCTTTTCTTGATTAAGAATTTGCTGTGACTGGTTTATCTCGTTTTTGAGTATACTATATTTCGTATCTATGCCAGAATAAAAAAACTGTAACTTGTCGGTTGAATTTAGAGCTGCTGTTTGCTTTAAAAAACTATTTCGTTCAGTTCTTAATTCAGTTATTTCAGTATTAATGTTCTTATTAATAATTTGATATTCAGGATATTGATTTATAAATCCTGATAAAACTCTCATCACCGAATCTACTTCCAATGATTTTTTTTCAACAGCTGAGTTTATACCTGTCTTTTGGCCATCGCTTACTATCATTAACTCTATAGTTAACGTTCTCATATCATCCTCCATTGCGCCAATGTCGCCGAGCAGTGTTCGTATTTGATAAAGATTTGTAATGTGATCTTCGATGGTGGTTATCCGTTTTATATTGCTGAATGTAACCACAATAAGTGCCGTTATAGCTACAATAATGCT
>CAIWIS010000058.1 GCA_903912795.1 uncultured Bacteroidales bacterium | reverse complement strand
TTGTTTTGTTTTCATCTGTTTATATTTATTTTCTAATGGTCAGATGGAACCTTTGTTGTTTAAAATAATCATTAATTGTGTGGTAATGATTATTTTAAACTTTTGGGTTTCATGATGTTTAATTAAAATATGATTATCGAATATTCGATATATTTTTATCGTTTCGAGGATGCCCCATTTACTATTGGTGCTTTTGTTGCTCCTGCACCTGTAACCACGCCACTGCCACCGGCTTCGATGGTAATGCTGTTGGTGGCATTGTCAATAGTACCAGCTGTTAGTGTCAATGTGCGAACTTTAATGGGTTCGAATAGCACTAAAGTACTAGTCTCCGGAGTAGTACCTGCTGAATTAAACTCAAGATGATTGATGGTTGCACCCGTTTTAAAGATTCTTTTTTTGCCATTTAAAACTGTTTCACTAGTTGATTTGATAACGAATTTAGATCCTGCAGCACTGGCATTTACGGTGCCACCATTTTCCAATTCGGTTAAACCACTTGATCCACCGGCAAAAAGAGTAAAAGTTACATTAGGTGCCAGTATTAGTTCCTGACTATTCAAATTTGCAGGAGGAAAGTTTAATCGGGGGATTGTTAAATCATTTCCAAGTGTAATTAGCCCTTTATAAATATATAAGCCACCTAATCTAGTAGTTGGTTTAAAAAACACGGTAAGAGCAGATGTTGTATTGTACCTAAAAACAGATTTGGGGCCACCTTCAAAATAATTGGTTGTAGAATTGCCTGTAAGTGTGAAAGCCCGTCCGTTTCCTAATATAAAATTTCCAGTAGTACTATGTGTTATTCGAGGTGCTGTTTTAGATCCTAAAAAAGAAAGTGAGTTATTTATAGTTACAGAATTTACAAATTTGACTTGACTATTATCAACCGTCATATTTATAGTTTTAATAGCAAATGCACCATCAAATGTTACATTACTACTTGTAAAAGTAATGCTATTAACCGCTACGTCTGCATCCGTTAATGTAACCGTTGGATTAGCATTTCCAGCAGAATTGTCAAATATTACAACATCTTTAGTTGTTGGTATGGAAGCTCCGTTAGATCCTCCTGAAGTTGCACTCCATGAAGTTGCATTTGCCCAGTTAGCAGCAGCTCCTCCTACCCAATACCGATTTTCAGCGAAAGTGTTTGCAAATGCGAATGTGCATACTAAGAGAAATAGAAATTGTTTTGTTTTCATGATTTTCGTTTTTTTTAAGATTATATAAATTTCGTTTTTTATTCACATAGTTGTATCCGATAAGCGGAATTACGCCAACTCAATGTGTGCAAATATATGGCTTTAAAAAAGTCTTAAATAGCAAAATCATTTTTATTGCTATCAAAATCGTCCGACACTTTTAAAGCATTGATTATTTGCTACATATCATAATTAAAATTTAAACTTTAGGGGAAAGTTGATAACAAATTAGGGCATGAAGAAAAACTCCATAGAAGATTTACGTGTATAACTAGTGTTATCTTAATCTCGTTTTGAAGATTATTTGTTTTTCGATGGAACAATTGGTGTCTTGGTTGTTGGTGGTGTCCATACATCGCTGCGAGGGTTCGAAATTGTCAGCGGGTCTTTGTCTGCGTGGCTTGTCATTTCGTTTTGCAATAAAGTCATCATTTTAGCAACTTTTGATTTTTTATTGGGTTTCTCAGCAAGGTTGTTCAATTCATACGGATCTACACTGAGGTCGAAAAGCTGGTTTCGATTTATTAGTGGGTAACGGATGAGTTTCCAACGATCGTCGCGGATAGAGCGCTGACAGCTGCGATATGCTGTGTAGAGTAGGTCGCGGACTTTGGTTTTCTTCCCTTTAAGAATGGGAACAATGCTTTTGCCTTCCACACCTGATGGAATGGATGCACCAGCAAACTCAGCAAAGGTTGGGAACAAATCCATGAGGTAAACAAATGCTTCGCTTTTACCTTTAACTATGCCTGGACCCGCAATGACAAGGGGAACATGCATTCCGCCAAATTCATACAGATTTTGTTTTCCAAATAACCCGTGGTCTCCCATTGATAGTCCATTGTCACCGCTGAAAATAATAATCGTATTGTCCCATTGGCCACTGGCTTTCAACGCTTCAAAAATACGACCAATATTGTAATCGAGCCCTGATATACAGGAATAATAGTCGGCATTCTGCTGTTTAGTGTCTTCGGGTGTGCGTGGCCATGGTGCCAAGGTTTCATCTCGCACAGTCATTTCTCCATTATTAAAGGGATGAACGGGCATGAAAGATGGTGAGAGTGGTATCTTTGCCGGATCGTAAAGTTTTTGATACTGTGGTTCAGCAGAGCGTGGATCATGTGGTACCGGTGGTGCAATGTAAATATAAAACGGTCTGGTTTCGTTACTTGCTTCTCGGTCTTTTAGAAATACAATTGTACTGTCGGCCAAGCGCTGAGTGCAATGTGCGCGATCGGTGGCGGGTGTTTGACCATTTGCATCGTCAATAATGCTTTTTGCAAATTCTTTCACACCTTTCGGGAAACCGTTTCCATACTTGCCCATGTGCCAGGTTTGATAGCCTGCAGCTTCAATAACACGTGGCAGAAAAGTTTTTGGGTCATTCGCATTCGATGTTGCATCGGGTGCCCCTGGTATTCGTTTCCATGATCTGCCGGTAAGCAACATGGTTCGGCTTGGCGTGCTAACAGCACCTACATTTGACCCCATTGTATAACAATGAGTGAAAGTCATACCAGTTGACGCCAACAAGTCGAGATTTGGGGTAATAAGTAATGGATTTCCCAATGAATGCAAGCCGTCCGGGCGATGGTCGTCGGTATGAATGTGAAGGATATTGGGGTATTTTCTGGCTTGCGCTTGAGTCGCGTTACAACCAATGAGTGCTAAACCTGCAAGGCTAAAGACAGTCATATTTTTAAAATCCAATGCCAAGTAAAAGCACTTGTGAGTTTTTACAATTTTGTGTTCCATGTTTTTTTTAAAATTGTATTTCAAGTTTTCTAATAATTAGTGACTTCGTAAATTTAACAAATTTGATTTGGATAAATTGAGTTTTTACTTTTGTAAAATC
>CAIWIS010000057.1 GCA_903912795.1 uncultured Bacteroidales bacterium | reverse complement strand
ATGTTTTTATAACCAGCCTTATTTGCTTCAGGGTACTGTAATTGCTTCCAAGTTCCATTTTTTGGTAAAACTTTTACGCTTGCAGCAACATGATTGTTTACCACAAATAAATTTCCATCCTTATCAAAAACAGCTCCATCGATACGAATATATCCAAATGGATCAGCTGGGATTATTGTTTCTAATGTACTATTTAAGTGATTATGCCAAGTTGTGAATTTATCGTCTTTAAATTCGTAAAGCCCTGAACCGTAAGATGAGACGAAATAGTGTTTTGGGTCAGTCGGGTCCACAGCAACATTTACAAAATCAGTAATTTTTCTCGTAGATACAAGTCCTAATGATAATGCACCAATAGTATCGATATCTAAGTTGTTCCATTTGTCCTTTTCAAAAATCATAATCTCACCTTTTGTTGATTTTTGACTTTCCCACCATCCTCCAGGCACCACAAATAGTTTTTCGCCAGCAAAAGTCATACTCCACGGACTATTTACAGCCGGACCAAGTGGTTTGTAAAACTTTGGACTTGAACCTGCGGTATTCGATAATGATATAACGCCTTTTGAATTAGCAGCCATAAAGTAAGTGTCGTTTTCGGCATCATACGTTACGTCTTTAACTTCACCAAGGTTTTCTACTAGCTTTGTATTAAGTGCTTCATCAACAAAATACATAGCTTGTTCGGTGCTATAGATAATTAATTTTTTATCCGAAAAACTCACGTTTTGTGCTGATATAGTTGTTAGGATATCCTGCCAGCCAGTTGATGTGCTAAAACTATATAATTTATCGCCTCTATGTAAAATTAGCTTGCCAGCAAAGCTCGAAATCTTTTTAAAATCGCCACTTCCAGGCAATGATGAAAATGTAGACCAGTATTCAAAATTAACCAAGTTTGGCTCATTAATATTGGCTTTGTAAATTGCATTTTGAGCCAAGGCATAAAGTTGACCACCTAAAATGGCGGTGCTGAGAATCTTAACTTCGGAACCATTGGGACCAATGTAATACGTGTCAGCTACTTCGTTTTTTTTGGTGTTCATTACTATTATCCCAAATTCACACGAAAGATATGCTTTGTCTGGAGTAAAAGTTACGTGGTTAATTGTTTTTTTTAGGCTCAGCGGTTTGTTATACAAATCAGGAACATTAATAATCCCACCACTGCTCATCATATCGATATTACCATTTTTATACATAATAAGCAATTTCTTGCTGTATTTATCATAATCAATACGTACAATTCCGGCATCGTTCAAGCCATTCATTTTGCTGTAATACTCCATGCATCCGTCATTATCAACACAATCGGCTTCTTTATCAATTGAAAACAAAGACCCATCGCTCAATGCAAATATTTTATTCTCGGTTTGTGTTACTTGGTTAATAGCATTGTAAGCAAAATGTGTTCGCCATTTTCCCATGGCTAATTGTGCATTTGCATTCCAAGTAGTAAGCAAAATAAGTAATGATATGATAGTTTTCTTCATGTTTGATGTGTGTGAGTATTTCCGACAAATAAATAACTCATTTTTAATGGAATTATTTTATATTCGTCCTAATTTTCGGTGTTTTTTTGAAGGTATTCTGTAAGTTTTATTACTGCCAATGCTCGGTGGCTAATTTTATTTTTCTCTTCTGTGCCTAATTCAGCAAAACTTTGTAAATAGCCATCGGGAATGAAAATTGGATCGTAACCAAATCCTGCCGTACCAGTTGGCTGTGTTGCAATTCTACCATTAATACGACCTTCGAAATAGAACTGTTCTCCTCCGAGAATAAGTGTAATGACAGTTCTAAAACAAGCTTTTCGGTTTTCGTTTTGACCCAATTCCTGTAACAGTTTTTGCATATTGGCTTGCGCATTATTTGCTGGTCCAGCGTATCGGGCTGAATATACACCGGGTTCACCATGCAATGCTTCCACCTCGAGGCCAGTGTCATCGGCAAAGCAATCTACTCCAAACTTTTTATAAATATACTCAGCTTTTAATAATGCATTTCCTTGGAGTGTTGCAGCCGTTTCGGGTATATCATCGAAACAATTTAACTCGGCAAGACTAATAATTTCGTAGTGAGGTGCCAATATTGAGCGCACTTCTGATAATTTATGGGCGTTATTAGTGGCAAAAACGAGTTTCTTCATGCTGTGTTTCTAATTCTTTAGTTTACAAAGATAATGATTTTCATTTTAAAAATAAGACGGTATCGAAAGCATTTTACATTTAATTAATAGCAAGGCTACACGGCACGAGATTTGAGTTTTATAGCTTCTTTTTTTTTTGTATCTTTGCAGCTTTGAAAAAATATTGAATGATGAACTAAATTCATTAAATCTCAAACTTTCAAACTTCGAATTTTCAAACAATAAAATATTTGTATATGGCTGTAGTTAAACCGTTTAAAGGTATTCGTCCCCCAGTAAATTTAGTTGAGAAAGTGGCTTCGCGCCCTTACGATGTTTTGAACTCCGAAGAGGCTCGCACCGAAGCCGAAGGCAATCCAATGTCGTTATACCACATTATTAAACCTGAAATCGATTTTGAAGTGGGTACCGATGAGCACGAAGAAAAAGTGTATCAAAAAGCACTTGAGAATTTTACAAAATTCAAATCTGAAGGCTGGTTGGCACAGGATGAAACAGAAAAATACTACGTTTACGCCCAAACAATGAATGGTAAAACGCAATACGGTTTGGTGGTTTGTGCGCATGTTGACGATTATATGAATGAAAATATCAAAAAGCATGAGTTAACACGTAGAGACAAAGAGGAAGACCGCATGAAACACGTACGTGTGAACAATGCCAATATCGAACCTGTATTTTTTGCCTATCCACACCATGCTGAATTGGATGCTATTGTTGCCGAAGTGATTAAAAATGCTCCTCTTTATGATTTTGTAGCTCAAGGCGATGGCTTTGGTCATCATTTTTGGATTGTTGATAATGCTCAAACAATAGCACGTATCACTGAAATTTTTACTCAAATTCCATCACTTTACATTGCCGATGGGCATCACCGAAGCGCAGCAGCAGCCTTGGTAGGCGACGAAAAGCGTCGTCAAAATCCAAATCATACTGGTAACGAGGAGTATAACTATTTTATGGCAGTTTGTTTTCCCGATAATCAATTGAATATTATCGATTATAACCGAGTTGTGAAAGATTTGAATAATTTGACTGATGAAGCATTTCTTCAACAACTGACAGCAGATTTTGAAGTTGAAAAAATGGGAACTAGTATTTACAAACCAAATAAATTGCACAATTTTGCGTTATATCTTTCGGGAATTTGGTATTCGTTAACCGCCAAAACGGGAACATACAACGATAATGACCCGATAGGCGTATTGGATGTAACTATTTCATCGAATCTGATTCTCGATAAAGTTTTAGGAATTAAAGATTTACGTAGTGATAAACGAATTGACTTTGTGGGAGGAATTCGTGGATTAGGCGAATTGAAAAAACGTGTGGATAGCGGCGAAATGCGTGTAGCATTGGCATTGTATCCAGTATCGATGAAGCAATTGATAGATATAGCCGACACAGGAAATATTATGCCTCCAAAAACAACTTGGTTTGAACCTAAATTGCGTTCGGGCTTGGTAATTCACGAGTTAGTATAAAATTTTCAACTCAATTTTTTATCGCTAATATTTATTCTGTAACAATGAGAAACTCATTTTTTATAGTTATTGTGCTTGCTGCAACACTGTTAATTCAGGGTTGTGGGCCTGCTGCACAATTAAAAAAAGCAGATAAAAAATATGAGATAGGTGAGTATTTTACTGCTGCCGATTTATATAAGCGACTTTATTCGCGCACACCCGCAAAAAATAAAGAACTCAGGGCACGCATTGCTTTCAATCAAGCCGAATGTTATCGTATTTTGAATTTGCCAAATGCGGAACAGAATTATGGCTTTGCTTTGAGAAATGGTTATGCCGATAGTGTTTTGTATTTACGATTGGCTCAAGTTCAACACCGTAGTGCAAAATACAAAGAAGCTGAACAAAATTATGCCATATATTTAAAAAATGACAGTACTAGTGCTAGTGCGAAAAATGGTTTGCAACTGATTAAAATGGCTGCAAACTACAAAAAGCAACCTACAGCTTATGCTGTCAAAATATTCGATAATTTCAATTTCAGACGAAGTCACACTTTTAGTCCTAGCTATCAGGGTGCCGATGGTGATGTTGTTTTTTTTACAACGGATAGGTCAGGAAATAAAAAAACGCAACAAAAAAACACGGGTATCACTGGTTTACCAGTAAGCTCAATTTACACCGCACGCAAAAATGCAGCGGGTAAATGGGAAAAACCGGCTCCATTATCAACCGAAGCTAAAACTGTAGTTACCGAAGATGGCGTAACATCGTTTTCGAGCGATGGGAATACCATGTATTTTACCCGTTCGCGCCAACAAGCAAATTCCGATTCGGGGACTGAAATATTTGTTTCGAATAGGGCAGGAGGCTCCTGGAGCGAAGCTAAAAAAGTGTCGCTATTTAAAGATAGTACCATTTCGGTAGCACATCCTGCTATTTCGCCCGATGGTTTGACCTTAGTTTTTGTGAGCGATGCCAAAGGTGGGCGAGGCGGTAAAGACCTGTGGGAGGCAAGTGTGGCAAATGGCGAATACAAGGAAATCAGAAACTTAGGAAAAGAATTCAATACCGATGGAGATGAAATGTTTCCGTCGTTTAAACACGATGGCTCCTTATACTTTGCGTCGAATGGACTGCCAGGTTTAGGTGGATTGGATATTTTTAAAGCATCTCCCCAAAAAACGGGAGGTTGGGTAGTTGAAAATATGGGCATGCCTATAAACTCGAATTCAGATGATTTCGGAATTGCTTTTGAAGGCAAAGCCGAAAAAGGCTTTTTCAGTTCGAACCGCAATGAAGCACGTGGCCACGATATGATCTATAGCTTCGAATTGCCTGTTTTTGAATATGTTATCGAAGGTAAAGT
>CAIWIS010000056.1 GCA_903912795.1 uncultured Bacteroidales bacterium | reverse complement strand
ATGAACGTTTGTATTATCGGAAGTATTTATCCCATTTAAGTAAGTAAAGGCTCCATTCTGAAATTTATACACATACAGATATCCACCATTGGTGAAAATAATTTCATTTAATCCATCATGATTAACATCGGAAAAAATAAACTTTGGTTTGTATTTTTTATAATCTGAATAATTAAAGTTTATGCTTATGCTGGTTGTTAAATAATTATTTGTTGCTTTATCAAATAAATAAACCCATATTGCTCCATTTTCATTCTCGCCACCTACCCACATTTCAATACGGTCGTTATAGCCATCACCGTTTATATCGGCATAATTTAAGTTGGCAGCTTCGGCAGGTTGGTCAACCACGGTTCCAATAATTGAATTGATAGTGGTCAATTGCAAAGCTCCAGTTGACCCCCAATTCACCCTCGTAGCATTAAGCTTACTACCATCTTTAGCATATTCACTTACATTATCTAAATGTTTATCTACTCCAGCCGCAACATACCCAAAGCGGTAATCTTTAAGCTTTGTTGTGCCTGAGTAAGTACAAATATTTGATAATAATTTATTTTGTTTAAGTTGAAATGACCAAACAAATGTTTGTTTAGGTATGGCAAGAATCTCATTATATGAAAACACAACTGATTTAGCAGGCATAGTAGCTCCATTTCCTGTATAATCTATTTTTTGCAAGTACTGACCATTTTCAATATAAGTATAGGTCATGTAATTATTATACAAGTCACATACTCTATTTAACTTCCAACCTAAATAATGGAGGTCATTTGCAACATATGCACTTCTAACAATAGAGTTTACAGTATTACCATATTCCATTATTTTACCATCTTTTGTAGTTACAACGAAGTATATGCTTCCAGTTCCATTGTCCATAACTTTTACACGAACAAAACTCTCAACTTCAGTACCATACTCAGCTCCGGGAGTAAGGTTTGAGTGTTCATAACTGTTGATATGAATAAGACGCTGCCCATCAAGATATAATGCATCGGTGTTGTCGAATTTAACACTATTGTTCTCATTATCAAAATACAGATTTTTACCTCCGCGGGTAATTGCTGAAGTTCCGGCAATATCCCAACCTGTACCCAGATTCCCGAATCCACCCTGACTGTTGTAAACCACAGCCACCTGTGGCTGCATACCTGCAATTCCCGTCGGCACTTCAATAGGTATCTGATAAGTGGCGGCACCGGTTGGTGTCACAGCTGCCGAGCCGGATACGGCTCCCACAATAGCACCGCCTTGAGGGTCGGTTGTGATACTTCCATTATTAATATAAGTGCTCGAATTTGCCGGCAATGGCAATGTTTTATCAATTTTGGCATTGAATGTTTTGCCCTGAGCAGCATTGTACACAAAGCCCGATTTCAAAGTAACACGGTCGCTGGCTAAGTATTGCTTGGTAGAGCCTGTCTCGCTCTGATTCAGTATGAAACTGATATTGGGCTCCTGAGCACGGATTGAAAATACTGACAACAGTATAAAGCTAATTGGAAATATAGATTTTGATTTCATATTATCTTGTTTAATATTAGAAATAAAGTTTGAAATTTATACGATTCTGATTCTGCTTTTGGACATATAGACATGTAACAAGTGCTGTCCGTATGATTTTAATCAACGTACTTAAAAAAAGAATTATAAAAAAAGGGAATTATTCTTACTTCACGAAATGTGAAGCAAAAGGATTGTTTAAGTCTTTTAATTAGTGCTAAATAACTAATAAAAGTGGGGTTAATTTATTTTGTATTTCATTCTCCAACGAGTATAGAAAATGATAGATTTACAACTATCATTTTCTATCTCTTGATTACAAATATTGCTTGTGCTACAATTGATTACTTTTGCAACACCAAATCTAATACATTACCACTGAGTTAATCTAATTTATCTGAACTTAAAATCAGCGTTTCAAATGGTAATTCGCCTATCCGACTGGATTTTGTCTTAAATATTATCTTTTCATGCTTACTATCAACGTCTAACATTAATTGTTTTAATGTTGCATTTGTTTTTTCAATCAAATACCAAGCCCCTTTTTTGTTCGTAAAAACGTAAATATTCCAACAAGGTAACCCAGAACATCCAGAAACTAAAACAACAATAAAATTTATCCCATTCGATGAAAAATCTTTCGAAGATACAGAAGAAAAAGGAAGTTGGGTTTTCCCCCATTCGTTTATCTGATTCTTGTCTTGAAAGATTAAAGTTTCAATAGAATCTTGACTTGCCCATATTAATTCTTTAGTGAACAATTCTTGAGAATAGGCGTTCATTTTTGACATTATAAATAATAAATACAGTAAATAGTTTAACATTATCTTCGTTTTACCCATAATGAAATTCCTCCAGGATAATTTTACAAAAATTCATATACATTACACATGATCTTTACTCCATCGTTACCCATATACCCTTCTAATGGAATATATTTAGCTTTACCAATATT
>CAIWIS010000055.1 GCA_903912795.1 uncultured Bacteroidales bacterium | reverse complement strand
GCATGAATGTGGTGGAAAAAATGAACTTATTGGAAAATGATGATATTCTCGAAAGAGGTTATCTGCTTTTACAACAATTGAATAAGGAATCGCAATTGCTAGAGCTAAAAATGTCTATTCAGAATAAAGCCAAAGAAGGAATGGACCAACAGCAACGCGAATATTATTTGCAACAGCAAATGAAAACCATTCAAAATGAATTGGGTGGAAGCTCGCCAGAATTAGATGTTCAAGATTTCAAACAACGAGCTGCCTCCAAAAAATGGAACGAACAAACTGCCAAAATTTTTGAAAAAGAGCTAAAAAAGTTAGAACGTACTAGTCAGCATTCGCCTGATTATTCTACGCAATTGAATTATATCGAAACAATGCTCGATTTGCCTTGGAATGTGTACAGCGAAGATAATTTCAATCTTAAAAATGCCAAAAAAGTACTTGACACCGATCATTTTGGACTTGAAACTGTAAAAGACCGCATTATTGAGCATTTAGCAGTTTTAAAACTAAAAGGTGATATGAAATCGCCAATTCTTTGTCTTTATGGCCCTCCCGGAGTTGGAAAAACTTCACTCGGAAAATCGATTGCAGGTGCTTTGAATCGCAAGTATGCACGAATTTCGTTAGGTGGTCTGCACGACGAGGCTGAGATACGCGGTCATCGTCGTACCTATATTGGCGCATTGCCCGGACGAATAATGCAAAATATTCAAAAAGTTGAAACATCAAATCCAGTATTTGTGCTCGATGAAATTGACAAAGTAAATGCCGATTACAAAGGCGATCCTTCATCGGCTTTATTAGAAGTACTTGACCCTGAGCAAAATACTACTTTCCACGACAATTATTTGGATATTGACTTTGATCTTTCGAAAGTTTTATTTGTAGCAACTGCTAATAATCTGAATACAATTCCACGCCCCCTACTCGACCGTATGGAACTAATTGAAGTTAGTGGATATACGCAGGAAGAAAAAATTGAAATTGCTCGTAAACATCTTATCAATAAGGAATTGGAAAATCACGGCTTAAAACCCGAACATTGCCAATTATCAAAACCATTATTAGGTCAACTTATCGAATCATATACACGTGAATCGGGAGTTCGTGAACTGAACCGACAAATAGCTTCGCTTATGCGGAAAATTGCCAAAATGGTGGCTACAGATGAAGAGTACAATAATGAAATTAGTATCGAAGATCTTAAAAAATACTTAGGTGCAACACGATATAGTAAAGATAAATACCAAGGAAATGAGTATACAGGTGTTGTTACAGGGCTAGCATGGACACAAGTTGGTGGCGAAATTCTGTATGTTGAGTGCAGTTTGAGCAAAAGCAAAGCACCAAAACTAACGCTTACAGGTAATTTAGGCGATGTAATGAAAGAATCGGCTGTATTAGCGCTTGAATATATTAAAGCGCATGCTGAAAAATTAGAAATTGAACCACTTTTGTTCGACGAGTGGAATGTGCATGTTCACGTTCCGGAAGGCGCCATTCCAAAGGATGGTCCGTCGGCTGGTGTCACTATGGTTACGGCTCTTGTTTCGGCTTTTACTAAACGTAAAGTGCGTAAAAACTTAGCAATGACAGGCGAAATTACCCTCCGTGGCAAAGTGCTTCCGGTAGGTGGAATTAAAGAAAAAATTCTGGCTGCCAAACGTGCAGGTATTACCGACATTATACTTTGTGCTGATAATCAAAAAGATATCGATGAAATCAAAGCTTCTTATCTTAAAGGGTTGAAATTCCACTTTGTAAACGATATTATGGAAGTGGTTGATTTTGCACTTTTAAAAGATAAAGTGAAATAAAATGATGTTGGTTTTGAATATTTAATTTAAAAAACTACTACATATCAATCATTTAACCCCCAAATCTCAATTTGAGTTTTGGGGGTTTCTTTTTTTTTTTTAATTATTTATATAAATT
>CAIWIS010000054.1 GCA_903912795.1 uncultured Bacteroidales bacterium | reverse complement strand
TGGCTATGCAGTTACTTATGGAAAATGCCATTAAGCATAATACCATGTCCAAATTAGAACCTCTGCTTATTGATATTTTTATTGATAATGATAATAACCTGAATATAGTCAACAACTTACAGGAGCGACCATCGCAATTGGTTTCAACCGGCGTGGGACTAAAGAATATACAAAATCGCTATCAACTATTGAACAATACCAAACCCGTATTTGAAAAAACGGCTCACCATTTCATAGCCAAAGTACCTTTAGTGATAGCACAATAAACAATAGATCAACGAATTTTAAACAGAAAGACAAAATGCGAATAGTAATAATTGAAGATGAAGGCTTTGCAGCAAGACGATTAGAAAATATGATAAAAGAATACGACCCGACAATTGAAGTGTCTGCCAAACTTGAATCGGTTAAAGAATCCATTGTGTGGTTCCGTAATAATCCACACCCCGACCTCATTTTTTTGGATATTCATCTCGAGGACGATTTGAGTTTTGCCATTTTCCGCGAAGTGGAAATTTGTTGTGCCATAGTATTTACTACTGCTACCGACGAATTGGCCACCCGTGCATTTCAATTGAAAGGAATTGATTTCTTGCTAAAACCCATAATTCAAACTGATTTGAATGCGATGATTGAAAAATACGCTTGTTTCCCAGCAAAAAGTTGCCCCGTAAATCCCGCTATATTCAACGAAATAGTAAATAGTAAATGAAAAAATAGTAAATGCTTTTATGAAAACAATCATTATCGAAGACGAAGAATTTGCTGCCCGCAGGCTCGAAAATCTGATTAAAGAGTGCGACCCGACAATTGAAATTGTGGCCAAGTTGCAATCGGTCAAAGAATCGGTGGTGTGGTTGAAAACAAACACCCAGCCCGATCTGATTTTCTTAGACATTCAACTGGAAGACGACCTGAGTTTTTCCATTTTTGAACAGGTGAAAGTGCAATCGAAAATTATTTTCACAACCGCGTTCGACGAATATGCCATTAAAGCGTTTAAGCACAACAGCATTGATTATTTGTTGAAACCCATCAACAAAGACGAACTGTGCAATGCCATCAATAAATACAAAAACTGGGATAAATCCGGCAACAAAGTGATTGATGCCGAAGAACTCCGCAAGCTACTCAACCCGCAGCAAACATACCGCGAACGGTTTATGGTTTCGGTGGGCGATAAGCTGAAGTCCATTCAGGTGGCGGACATTGCTTATTTCTTTTCAACGGCGGGAATAACCTTCGTAGTGATGAACAATAAAAGTCAGTATTCTATCGATTTCAGTTTGGATAATCTAAAGGAAATGCTAAACCCCAAAGAGTTTTTTCGCGTAAACCGCCAGTATTATATTGGCTTAAAATCAATCGACAAAGTTGTAGTTTATCCAAAAAGTCGTCTTAAATTGGTTCTGAATCCTCCCACCGAAACGGATTTGTTCGTGAGTATTGACAAAGCACCCGAATTTAAACAGTGGATGGACGGAGAATAATATTGGTTTATGGAAACTTACAAAAAAATAATCATTTATTACTTTTCTGGAACAGGCAATTCCCGAAATGTTGCTTTGTGGCTATCGAATGTTGCAAAAGAAAAAAACATAGATTGCCAAATAATAAACATTGCCAAAATTGATAGAATTATGATTGAACAACCCGACCCTGATGCGTTGATTGTGTTTGTTTCTCCGATTCACGGATTTAATTATCCGCCTATCATGCAGCATTTTATTATGCATTTTCCGAAAGGTAAAAACAAGGTTTTATTGCTAAATACGCGAGCCGGAATGCTTATCGGGAAGTGGATTACACCAGGATTGACCGGAATTGCATTTTATTTTGCTGCGCTTATTCTCAAACTAAAGGGCTTTTCAATCAAAGCCATGTATCCGGTGGACTTGCCTTCCAATTGGATTTCGGTTCATCCGGGATTGAATGCCAGAACGGTAAAATACCTGCACGACAAAATCAAACTACGAGTTACAGCTTTTGCCAACAAAGTATTTTCGGGCGAAAGTGATTTCAGATCTTTGCGTGAAATAATTCAGGATGTGGCTATTTCACCAATTTCATTGGGGTATTATTTTGTAGGTCGTTTCTTTTTGGCAAAAACATATTATGCATCAAAAGATTGCAATAACTGCGATTTGTGTGTAAAAGAATGTCCCGTAAAAGCCATTATTAAAGTGGATAACCGTCCTTTCTGGACTTTCAATTGCGAAAGTTGCATGAAATGTATGAGCAATTGCCCGAAAAAAGCAATAGAAACCGGACATGGCTATATCGCTGAATTTATGGTGTTTTTCTCACTCGTTTTTATGGTATTGTTTTATAAATATTTTGAGGTGTTTTTCTTTAAACTCGAAAATGGCATACTTCAGTTTGTCATCGAAACGGTACTTCAACTTTCGTTGTTAGCACTTTGGTATCGGCTAAATCACTATCTGTTGCGCTACAAATTCTTTGAAAGAATTGTAGTTTACACTTCGCTGACCAAGTACAAATTTTGGGGACGAAGGTATAAAGCATTAAAAGACAACTAAAATGAAAGAATTAAGCAAACTACGAACAGTCAAACTAATCCATTCATTAGTTTGGATTTTTATGGTTGTAGTAATTTTTTATGTCTTGTATTGCGGAATTTTCGACAATGTAAATCTTCTGACATGGATTTCAATCGGAATAATAATTTTGGAAGGAATTGTTTTGTTGGCTTTCAACATGTATTGTCCGCTGACCGTTTTGGCAAGGAGATATTCCAATTCATCGAAAGATAATTTTGATATTTATCTACCAAATTGGTTAGCAAAATATAACAAACAAATTTTCACAACTATTTATCTGCTTGCACTAATAACAGTCATTTATCGTGTAATTTAAATAATCTTATAAATATGAACATATCTATTCGACAAGAACAACCTGCCGATTAACCAGCAGTTTTTGAAATCGCAACACTTCACCGTGTTGCGATTTTTTTGTACCTAAAAAATCAAACTCACCACTTGTCCTGTTTTCCGCATGATAATTATTAACAATTATAACAATCAAATAATCAATTAGATATGAAATATATTTTGTAATTTTGGGTGTCCCAAATTACAGGAGT
>CAIWIS010000053.1 GCA_903912795.1 uncultured Bacteroidales bacterium | reverse complement strand
CAAAATGAAAAATTTAGCAGTCTCAATGTTGAGCAAAACAAAACTTTCGATTTCAATTTTACTTATTGCTTTTACAGCCATTACATTTACTTCGTGTGAGGACTATCCCGAAGGACCAGCCATTTCGTTACTGTCGAAAACTGCACGGGTAACCAACAATTGGCGAGTTGCTCAAGCATTAAACGACAGCGTTGATGTTACGGCCAACTATAACAAATACGAGCTTAACTTATCGAAAACCGGCACCGCCGAACTAACCGCTAATTATCGCTTTTTAGGCATCGATTTCGATTATACAACTACCGGAACATGGGCATTTGTGAACGATTCCGAAAAAATTTCTTTCAATTACGAAAACAACAATGCCGATGGTATTTATGAAATACTCAAACTAAAAGAAGACGAAATGTGGTTGAAAGAAGATGGTGGAACAACTGAAATACATTATGTTACACAATAAAAAACAACACGTTTAATTAACACATTTTCGCTTTAAAAGCCTGATAAATAAAAGTTTATCAGGCTTTTTCATTTCATCTAAGTGTTCAATATGTAGAGGCATACTTAAAACAGAATGACATTCATTTTCTACTTCTTTTTAAAAGATTTTTTTGTTAAGGTTTATAATATTTTACAGTATTAACAATCCTGATTCCTATTTTTGCATTCACAAATTTATGATTAAAAACCACCCACATGAAACGAACACTTTGTAACACAATCAGACTTTTTATTTTGACAGCTATTCTCAATTGCTGTTTGGTTGGAGCATTTGCATCCAATACAAAAATCACAGCCGATTCTTTGTTAATCGATTCCATTATTACGCATAAATTAATTGGGAAATATGCAGGTGGTTCAACAACAGGAACCGGCCAACCACTCTATTACGATTCAACATTATCGCTTAAAAAACAGTACTATAAATACAGTTCATCAGGTTTGGTTACCGAACATCAAAATTTTGAAGAGTTTGCTGACAACAATAAAGATTTGAAGCGGGTACTTCAACACGATGCCGGTGGAAGATTAATTTCAGAAACAATATATTACTGGAACTACAGCAGTAAACTATGGATTGCAAAGTCGAAAAACGAATATGCATTTAATGCACTAGGTCAAAAAACAGCCTCGAGTAGCTTTACGTGGAATGTGTCGAGCAATA
Organism: uncultured Bacteroidales bacterium; assembly: GCA_903912795.1. Lineage (GTDB taxonomy): Bacteria > Bacteroidota > Bacteroidia > Bacteroidales > Paludibacteraceae > Paludibacter. The sequence goes on along the minus strand of CAIWIS010000053.1, from coordinate 632 downwards.
CGTGGGTTGGTTCAATGAAAAACGAGTATAATTATGATAGTCGAAGTCAACTCATTGCTGAAATTTCATATAATTGGAATTCGTCTACCTCCGATTGGAAAGGGAGTCAGAAGTACGATTACGGCTACGATTCGAATGGTTTTAAAAACTACGAATTATCGTATAATTGGGATGCTACGCTAAATAGCTGGATAAATAAATCCAAAAAGGAATACAATTTTAATTCGAATGGACAAGAACTTAACAGCATTTATTATACGTGGAATACTACCTCTAACAGTTGGGTTGAAAGTCAGAAATCCCTGAATGAATACGATTCAAAAGGCAATCAAACCTATATGGAAGCACAAATATTTATGTCAGGAACGTGGTATATGAGTGCAAAACAAAAAGTAGAAATAAATTATAATACCTTAGGAAATCCTGAACTTGCAACAACCTATGCTTGGAACACCCAAAACAACACATGGAATACAACTGCCAGAATGAAAGTTGAATATACTTACAACAGCAATAATCGTTTAACGCTCGAAAAAACCACCGGCATTGAATTAGGATATTCTTATTTAACAGGCGAAATAAGATACGAATATGATGCAACAGGACGTAAAACTCTGACCGCTTCGTACGAT
>CAIWIS010000052.1 GCA_903912795.1 uncultured Bacteroidales bacterium | reverse complement strand
TGTCAATTGCGGTTGTGTTTCCCGAAGCTCGGAAGATTAAACTGAAACGGTCGGTATTATTAACAACAGCGGAACTAAATGCATACAGTTGTCCGGCAGTGAGATCAAACTCAGTGGTAGTTTGTTTGTCCTTCAACATTACTTTTATATCAGATCCAAAATTCCTTAATTCAGTTGCAGAGATAGTAAAGTTATTTCCCTTTTCGGTTGCAAAGCCCAATGGAATTTCTATTCCATTGGCGATTTCGTTCATGGCATTAATTACCAACTTTTCGTTTCCTACCTGCGTGTAAATCTCTGGTTGATTTGAACCGACAGTATTAAAGTATTTTGGTGCATCGTAGGTATCAAAAGCATTGCTGGCATCCGTACTTGCATAAATCACTGTCTCGTCGGCACTTGCTCCATTACTTACATTCAATCGGAGCAATTTTATATCGGTCGATGAGCTTTTAGGTGCTTTAAGTGCGTTTGTTCCTCCGGTATTGTGGGCGCGCATGGCGTTTTTAAAGGTAAGTGTACCTCCCGAACTTTTTACCCAAAATGCTTGCATAGGTGGAACCAGATTGCTTACAGTTGCAGGACTAGCCACACCCGAAGCACTTATTGTTGCAAATAGATAGATAGAACCTTCGTAATTCCAAACTACAGAACCATCCGTTATGCCTGTTAATCCACCTGTTGGACCACCCGAAGCGTCTGAAGTTCCTGTAACCGAAGTTGCTTTATAGAAACGGGTGCCGTTGTATACAATATCATTCAGGCTATAAACTGTATTTGGAGTCCAGGCATTTTTGCCGTTATAGCTTATGGTGCGATACCACATTGTTCCGGTTGGCATATTTGCTGCTGTATTGTCTGCTGCTACTGCCGACCAGCTGAGGTACGATGGATAAGGATTACCTACCAAATTGTATCCGTTTCCTTTACCTGAAGTATAGGTCAGGGTAACAGGAACATTACCCGAATTGGTAGTTCCACTGAACGATACTGTTCCAGTTGTGCCTTGTGAGGCCGAAGCAACCTGAACATAACCCTTACCACGTGTCAACGTACCACTGCTTACCACTGGCCACAAGCCAGTTACTTCATTGTATTCTGCCACCGAAGCTCCTTTATCCAATGCAGAGTAATCGGCTGTGTTATTTAATGGAGCACTCATGTACCAGTTACGTCCAGCTGTTACATATTGTTTTACAGTGGCAGTTATAGTTGGTTCAGTATAACTATCCATTAATGTAGCTGTTCCTGTGGCATCGCTCTCGAGAGTAATACCATTGGTAGCAGTTAATGTGCCCGAACTATGTGTTAATTTTACTCCTGGCGCAATTGTTAGCGAGCGAACGGTTTTAGTATCGTTGATAATAAACTCACCTGAACTTATTGTCAGGTTTGTATTCGCAAGTTGATTATCGGTTAATCCTGAGTTATTTAAGTTATCACCAGTTGGTGAGCCAGAAGCTGCAGTGATATTGCCGCTAGCTGATCCATTTGCCAAGCTATAGTTGGCCGCCAAACCACCATTTGTTCCATTTGCAAGTGTATAAGCGATGGTTGCTGATTTGCCCGTGCCTACATTGGCATCTGGGTAAGTTCCTATCGCCGATGAAACAGAAACGGTTTCTGGATCTACAAAACCCGAAAGTGAGCCAGGTATTACAGTACCTGAAGTTGCACTACCATCATAAGTTTTGGACGCGATAGAAGGGGCTCCAATAGTTAAAGGTTTTTTTGATAATGAAAAACTTGTTGCAGAAGAACTGACTGAATTATAATAAGTATCAGCTGCTAATGTAGCAGTAACGGTAAAATTTCCTGCATTGATTGGTAATGTTGAGTTACCACTCTCTGAATAAATATAACTCAATATCCCCGTAGAATTTACACCTCCAATTGTTCCTCCAATAGTTGATGAATTTGGTCCCTGATTAGAACCATTATAAATATATGATGATACATTTATTGTCACTGTTGGTGTTACCTTTACATATTCGTAAGCACCTACCGATGGAGTTGATGAAAAATCAATTCCAGCTTTATCTTTTAAAATGGTTGTAGTAATTCCTTTTCCATTAAGATAAGTCCCTGGATTTAATCGCCAATCAGATTGATTAATTGCAGTAAGCTCTGTTCCAGCCGATTGAAAGGCTCCAATAATATTGTTTGCACCATTCATAGGAGTTTTTTTAAAATATGGTCCATTCGAACCTGTATTGGATGCACTTAAATTAGTTTTGTTCCCTGCACCCCAAGAAGATCCCCAGTTCCCACTATTAGCTATATCTACATAATTATTATCAAATACAGAGTTTGCATTTTGAGAGCTTTGTGAATTCATACTAACT
>CAIWIS010000051.1 GCA_903912795.1 uncultured Bacteroidales bacterium | reverse complement strand
GAGCTAACCTCTAACCAACGCTCTTGGGCGGTAGAATACACTTCAAAGTCGAAAGTCAATGCTGATGTAAAACTCATATCGCCACCACAAAGTCGTAAAATACGCCAAGGCAACTCCAATTTTTCGACCAACGATTGTACGTAATTAACCATTTCAGTCAGTGTTTCATACGATTTTTCAGGGTGTTGAATTTGTACAATTTCCACCTTATCGAACTGATGTAAACGGTTTAACCCACGTACGTCCTTGCCATACGAACCTGCTTCGCGGCGGAAGCAAGCTGAGTAAGCTGTGTTTTTTACAGGCAATTCTTTTTCGTCCAAAATCACGTCGCGGTAAATGTTTGTTACAGGTACTTCGGCTGTTGGAATTAAATATAAATCATCTATCGTGCAATGATACATTTGACCTTCTTTATCAGGCAATTGGCCTGTACCATAACCCGATGCAGCATTCACAACATAAGGTGGTTGCACTTCAAGATAGCCTGCCTCCATGGCATTATCCAAAAAGAAATTAATCAAAGCACGCTGCAAACGAGCGCCTTTTCCTTTGTAAACCGGAAAGCCAGCACCCGATATTTTTACTCCAAGCTCAAAATCAATTAAATCGTATTTTTTAGCTAAATCCCAATGAGGCACCGCCCCATCGTACAAAGTTGGAACTACGCCACCCGTACGTTCAATGATATTATCCTCAGCGTGTTTTCCAGCCGGAACACTATCGTGTGGGAGGTTAGGTATTTGCACCAACAGATCGTTGAGTTGACGCTCAATTTCCGTTAGTTTTTCGTCGAAACTTTTAATACTTTCTTTTAATTCAGCAGTTTTGTCTTTGGCTAGAGCAGCTTCGGCTTGTTTGCCTTGTTTGAAAAGCATTCCAATTTCTTTGGAAAGATTATTCATTTCGGCAGACTGATTATCCAACTGAGTTTGAGTAGCTTTACGCTGCGTATCCAACTCCACTACTTGTGTAATAATTTCCGTTCCTTTGAAATTCTTCTTTGCTAAACGGGCAATTACCTCTGCGGTATTATCGGTGATATATTTGAGTGTCAACATAATTTTTATTTACTATTTGTTTATTGACCATTTACCATTTAAAAAAAATGTCTTGAATCTTGGTTTTTGGCTCTTTGTTCTATTGTCTGAAAAAAAAATCTCCCGCAATTTTACACTACGGTAAAACGACAGGAGATTATAAATTTATGCTAAAGCTTTAATCAAATTCCCTTTGGGGATTTTGTGACTTAAACAGTTTCGATTGGTTTAATAGAAACGTAAGATTTATTATCTTTTTTCTTTCTAAAAACAACAGTACCTGTTATTAAAGCAAACAAAGTATGATCTTTACCAATTCCTATGTTTTCGCCTACGTGATGAACTGTTCCGCGTTGACGTACGATGATATTACCTGCTTTTGCAAATTGACCACCAAAAATTTTTACTCCAAGTCGCTTACTTTCCGATTCACGACCGTTTCTTGAGCTACCAGCCCCTTTCTTATGTGCCATTTTCTTTTAATTTTATTCGGTTTAAATTAAGCTACTATTTCTTTAACTAATACTTCAGTAAAGTCCTGACGGTGACCATTGCGTTTGCGATAACCTTTACGACGTTTTTTGTGGAAAATAATAACTTTTTCGCCACGAACGTGTGAAACAATTTCGCCAACAACTTTTGCGCCCTCAACAAGTGGAGCACCTACAGTAACTACACCTTCGTTGTCAACAAGCAATACTTTATCAAATTCAACCTGAGCACCTCTTTCGGCCTCATTCATGCGATGGATATACAGTTTTCTTCCGGCCTCAACCTTAAACTGTTGTCCCAAAATCTCGACAATTGCGTACATTTATAAAACAATTTAATATTACATCGGGAAGGTGAGTTACTTCGCAGCAGTGCTTCTTTGTTACCTTATCCGAAATGAGGGTGCAAATTTACTGCTTTTATTTTAATTAGCAATGGGTTTTTGCGTTTTTTTATTAAAATGCTTTTCAAACCTAAGAAAAAGCATATCAGGAGTATTTTTATACATAATTACAAAATTATTGCACATAACATTTTCAATTGTGTAATTATTTCAATATATTTGCCAGCAAAATTCCATCTTTTACATTTAAAAAACACATAGTATGATAAAAGAAAACTTTATTCGATTATTCGAAGATTCGTTTCGCAAAAACTGGGATTATCCCGCATATAGTAATTATGGAGAGGAAATCACACTAACGTATGCCGATTTGGCTAAAAAAATTGCACGTTTGCATATTTTATTTGAGCAATGCCACATAGCTCAAAATGACAAAATAGCTGTCATTGGCCGAAATAGCGCTAACTGGGCTATTGCTTACATTGCCACAGTAACCTATGGGGCAGTTGTAGTACCAATACTACAGGATTTTAACCCAAATGATGTTCATCACATTTCGAACCATTCCGAGTCAAAATTACTATTTACTGCCGATAATGTATGGGAAACGCTAGAAGAAGAAAAACTTACAAGCCTGAAAGCAGTTTTTTCACTTACCAATTTTAATTGTATTGCGCTACTCAACAAAGAGCCAAAACCAGAACTTGCCGAAAACGAAGTGCATGAGCAATTGGTGTTGAAGTATTTGCAACCCGATTATATCAATAGTCTTTTCCATGCCAAATATGTTCATGGCTTTCATCGTGATCAAGTGCGCTATATCGACAAGCCAAATACTGACATTGTATCTATAAACTACACATCGGGCACTACCGGTTTCAGTAAGGGAGTAATGACCACAGGCAATGCTTTAGCGGGTAATATCACTTTTGCTGTAGGCACAGGATTAATTGCACCACTATACCGAATAATTTCATTTTTGCCCTTAGCACATGCTTATGGATGTGCATTTGATTTTTTAGCAAGTACTTGTGCTGGTTGTCATATTTACTTTGTTGGAAAAATTCCAACACCCAAAATTTTATTGGCGGCATTTTCCGAAATAAAACCGAATATCGTATTTTTGGTTCCACTTATTGTCGAAAAAATTTATCGCAAACAAATTCAACCGTTGCTAGCCAAACCAACCATGCGCTGGGTATTGAGTATTCCGTTTTTAGACACAACTATCTTGTCGCAAATACGTAAAAAATTAGTTGATGCATTTGGTGGCGAGTTTTACGAAATAATTATTGGAGGGGCACCACTAAATGCCGAAGTAGAGGCATTTTTTACTAAAATAAAATTTCCATTCACAATTGGGTATGGCATGACCGAATGTGCACCACTCATAAGTTACGCAGATCATAAAGAATTTATACCTAAATCGGCAGGTAAGATTTTGGATAACATGAAAGTTAAAATTGACGATCCAAATCCAGAAACAGGAACGGGCGAAATTTGTGTTAAAGGAGAACATACAATGGTTGGCTATTACAAAAATGAAGAAGCAACCAATGCCATGATTGATAAAGATGGTTGGTTGCACACAGGTGATTTGGGTACCGTTGATGAAAATGGGAACATTTTTATACGAGGACGCAGCAAAACAATGATTTTAGGAGCTAGTGGTCAAAATATCTACCCTGAAGAAATTGAAGCTAAACTTAATAATATGCCATTTGTAATGGAAAGTTTAGTGATTGAACGTAATGGAAGACTAGTAGCGCTAGTTTGCCCTGACTACGAAGCTGTTGACTCCGAGAAATTAGATCAGAAAAAATTGGAAGAATTAATGGAAGAAAACCGCAAATCGCTCAATTCGATTGTTTCAAACTTCGAATCCATTTCGAAAATTCAACTTTTTCCACATGAATTTGAGAAAACACCGAAGAAAAGTATCAAAAGATACCTTTATTCAACCAATGTAAACATTTCGTAGATAGCTGATAATCTATTGTTTATATCATTTAAAAAAAATATTTGAAAAT
>CAIWIS010000050.1 GCA_903912795.1 uncultured Bacteroidales bacterium | reverse complement strand
TCTCTACGCGCATTATCGAAGATGGTTCGTACCTGCGCCTCAAAACAGTTTCGCTGGGTTATACACTTAACCAAAAGGTGATTAAAAAACTGCGAATTTCGAAAGCCAGATGTTATGTGTCGGCTCAAAATCTGTACACTTTTTCAAAATACTCTGGTTACGACCCTGAAGTATCTATCCGCAATTCGGCACTGACTCCAGGTTTGGACTTTTCGGCCTATCCGCGTGCTGCAACAGTCACCGTGGGTGTAAATGTAGGATTTTAATCGGTTTTAACTAACAACAATTATCTAAAAATAAAAAAATGAGACCAATATATAAAACAATCATTTTCTCGCTTTTGGTGTTCACGGGCACTTCCTGCTCCGATTTTTTGGACAAGCAACCGTATACGCTTACACCCGAAACCTATTTCAACAACGAAGCTGAACTTCAGACTTTTCTGACCGGAGTTTACAGCCCGCTGATGCAGGAGCCTTTTTATGGTGGTGATTACTTGCTAACCAATGGTGGAGGCGATGATTTGTCATTCTACCAGCGTTCAAACCCCACGGATGGTATTATTTGCAACAATGCTAACAGCGGAAATGCATCTGTTATGAAGTTCTGGCGCTTGTTGTACGATGGTATTAACCGTGCAAATATGCTACTCGAAAATGTAGATAAAAACAATACGATTCCGCAAACTGTGCGCGACCGAGTTAAAGCAGAGGCATTATTTCTGCGTTCTTTTTATTACTTCAACCTGATTCAGGGATGGGGCGATGTCCCCATGCGATTAACAACAGTTACTTCGCCCGACAACCTAAGTTTGGCGCGTACTCCCAAACAGGAAGCGTACAATCAGATAGTGAAGGATATTAATGTAGCAATTCCATCTTTATACACCTCAGACCAGCTACCATATACGGGTAGAGTAACACAATCGGCTGCAAAAGCCATTCTGGCCCGTATCTATTTGTTCAGAGCCGGCGAAAACTTCCGCGACAATGCTGTTGGGAACACAATTACAAATTCAGCCGACTCCGTAAGAGCTTATTTTATCCATGCCCGCGATTTGTGTCTGGATATAAAAAACAGCGGCTTGCATGGTTTGGTGAAACCTTACAGTTCCATTTTTGTGGATATGTGTACTGACAAATACCACAGTGCAGTCATTCGCGAAAGTATTTGGGAAGCCGAAGAAGCTGGAAACCGTTCAACGCCCGATCAGGCAGCTGGACGTGCGGGAAATACATTCGGTTTTGGTTGTACCGTTGATTATTCAACTGTATCTGCTTATGCATCTCTCAAAGGAATGGGTAATCCTGGTTTTAGTTATAAATTTATTTACGCTACGTCAAAACTGTTCGAAATGTACGAATCGGAAGGTGATACTGCCCGTTGCGACTGGAATATTGCTCCCTACGAATATACGTATGCTTCGGCAGCTCCCAAACAGGTAACTGGTCGTCAGTATTATTTTGGTAAAAAGCCAGCTTCGCTTACCACTGTCGAAGGTTTGCCGGTTACATCGTTGAGTCAGGCTTCGTCCGATGCCAACAAAACCCGTTGCGATGCCAAATTCCGCCGCGAGCTGGAATTGGTAACTCCTAAAAATAAGAACTATACGCCTATCAATGTGCCGATTATCCATTACAGCGATGTGCTTTTAATGTTAGCCGAGGCCGAAAATGAGATTAACGATAATCCGACGGATGTGGCTTACTCGGCTATCGACGAAGTGCGGAATCGGGCCGGTATCAGTCCGCTTACAGGCATCGCGTTGAG
>CAIWIS010000049.1 GCA_903912795.1 uncultured Bacteroidales bacterium | reverse complement strand
GGGTTATTTCTTCCAAAATTGTATTAATTTCGGTTGTAAAAAAGACAAAAACAAACATTAGTACAACTGACAAAATAGCCATGTATCCTACTGCTTCGGGCAAAGCTAATCGCATAGCTTATCATGCTGAAAATGGTGAGATTGAAGTGGTGGAGGTGGAACTCTAGACAGCAGATAACAGACGACGGACAACAGACAACAGACAACAGAAATTCAAATGTCGGATAGAGACTTAGCACATCGCGTATCAAAACACGATAAATAACAATTAATAACGGCGAACCTGCCTGCCGCAGGCAGGGCCAAAAAACATGCGAAGCATTAATAACGCGAAGCTATTAACGGCGTAGCCAAGTAACGTACGAAGTACAGATAACGGCGAAGTCCAAATAACTCAAAAAATGAAACACTTCTTAATCATATCACTTTTTTTAAGCACATTTTTTGTTAGTGCTCAAAATCTGACTGGTGTAAATATATATATCAATCCAGGTCATGGTGGTTTTGATGCCGACGACCGCAATGTGCCGATTGCTCCTTATGCCTCGGGCGATAAGAATGGATTTTGGGAGTCGCAAAGTAATTTGGATAAAGGATTTGCGCTTCGTACTATGCTGCAAGGCAGTGGTGCAACTGTTAGCATGTCGCGCACGGCCAATACAACAGCCGACGATTTGCCGCTTTCGCAAATTGTAACAATGGGCAACACCATGCAAGCAGATTTTTTTCTTTCAATTCATACCAATGCTGGTAATGGCGTGGCAAGTTATGTGCTCATGATACACTACGGTTCTGATTTGAGCGATTCGCAAATTTACAACACTTATAATCCCGGCAATGCTACACAGTTTGCCTTAAGCAATAAAAGTCGCGATATAAGTACCGAAATTGCTAAAAACCTCTATGCCAACCAAATCACTTCTTGGTCGTCGGGTTATCAGGTGCGGGGCGATAAAACATTTGCTCGTACCATTATGGGTTTCAGCGATGGCTATGGTGTTTTGCGTGGCCTAGCTGTGCCTGGCGTAATTTCTGAAGGAGCCATGCACGATTATATTCCAGAGACTTATCGATTGATGAATATGGAATACAAATGGCTCGAAGCATGGAATTTTTATAAATCGTTTTGTAATTATTTTAATGGTGGTCAAATTACAACTGGCGTTATTGCCGGACAAGTGCGCGACAGTCGCATAAAAAACGAAGCAACTTACCATAAATTTGCCGGAAACGATCAAATGCAACCGCTCAATGGCGCTAAACTCACGTTGGTTGAAACGAATGAAGTTTATACTTGCGACAATATGCAAAATGGTGTTTTTGTTTTTAAAAATTTAACTCCAGGAACCTATCATGTGAAGGCCGAGAAAGATGGATATTATGCTCAAACGGTGGAGCTTGTGGTTACAGCGCATAATATTGCATATAAAAATTTTGCATTAAATCGTGTTCGGAATACGCCTCCACAAGTGCTAAGTTATTCGCCTAATGCAGTTTTAACCGACAGTGTGGAAGCTTCGTCGAGCATCAGCATGCAGTTTAATTGGGATATGGATATTACATCCACCGAACAGGCTTTTAGCATCACACCTGCTGTTGCTGGCAAATTTTCGTGGGAAGATACCAATTACCGTATGCGATTTACTCCCGATAAGCCACTCGACAAAAATACGGTTTACACAGTTACGCTAAATAAATCAGCTTCGCATCCTGATAACCTGAGCATGACTTCGGATTTTAGTTTCCAGTTCCGTACCAAAAGCCGTAATCGCCTTTCACTTTTGGCAGTATATCCTTTCGATGGAAATAATAAAGTGTATTTTAATAATCCGTCGTTCCGATTAATTTTTGACAAAAAGCTGAATACAACAAATTTATCCACAGCCATACGTGTGCTCGACGAAACAAATACTATATTGGCAAAAGCAACAAGAAGTGTGGTTAATAACTCCATCGCGATGCCTTATGGCTCCACCTATTTTAATTTAACTGCTAATTTAATTCCCGATAAAGAATATAGTTTGGTTATTGATGGCGATGTGGTTGACGAGTTAGGCCTAAAAGTAGTTGAACCTATCCGTATTAAGTTTAAAGCATCTAATACATTGGTTACAACGCAACCCGTAGTGGAAACTTTCGAAACAGCAGCGCTCACCTACGATGCTCCACAAAGCACGGGTGTAAGTTCGGCAACGGCTGCAACAAACACTACAAAGCTATTTGGTTCATTTTCAAACCAACTTACAGCAAGTTTTAGCAGTACTACAGGTATTGCTCGGTATGTTTTTGCAAACCCAATTAATTTTATGCCCGGTCAATTTGTTGGATTACACGTGTTTGGTGATTTATCAGGAAATTCAATCAGTTTGGAAATTCAAAACGGTAGCGAAATTAGTCAATTGCCACTTTGCGATTTAAACTTTTATGGCTGGGAATTTCACGAAGCAAAATTCCCTTTCTTTGGTGCTGGGGGCAACCTAAAGATTATTGGAATACGCGTAAATTGCACAAACCGTTTACCTTTTTCCAATAATTCAACTATTTTATTTGATAATTTATTGCTTTACAATACATCAATTTTATCAACAAATAAATTGTACGGCGATGTAGTAAAAGTATATCCAAATCCGGTTAGTGATTTCATACATGTGACTGTAAAAAATGATGTGAACCCATTGCTTCAACTTTATTCAATCAGTGGAGTTTTAATCAAAGAAATTCGTGAAAACAAATTGAATGTAAGTGATATAGCAATAGGAACTTATATTCTAAAAGTCAAGTTTAATAACAAAAATTTAAGTTATCCGATATTTATTGTGAGGTAAAAAAAGTATACACACACAATATTTTTAAAGTTTGCTTTTCCCATAATCGAAATAAGATTTGTATTTTTGTATAAAACTCTCAAACTTCAAACATTTAAACTCTCAAATAGATTATGAATTGGCAACAATTACTCTCTACCAAACGCTTTGGACAGGAAGCTTACCATGCACAACGCAATGACGACCGCAGCGAATTTCAGCGCGACTACGACCGACTGATATTTTCGGCTCCGTTCCGCCGTATGCAAAACAAAACGCAGGTTTTTCCGCTACCAGGAAGTGTATTTGTACATAACCGCCTCACGCATAGCTTAGAAGTAGCTTGCGTTGGTCGGTCGTTGGGTAATTCGGTGGTTCAAAAACTTCAGCATAATCATCCCGACAATCCATATCTGGGCGAAATTGGTTCTATCGTGTCGGCGGCTTGCCTGGCACACGATATGGGCAACCCGCCTTTTGGGCATTCGGGCGAAAAGGCCATTGCTACTTATTTTTCGGAAGGAAACGGACGAATTCTCGAACCGGAAATGACTGAAGAGCAGTGGAAAGACCTTATTTGTTTCGAAGGAAATGCCAATACTTTCCGATTACTCACGCATCAGTTCAACGGCAGGCGCGAAGGTGGCTTTGTGCTCACATACAGCACCTTAGCATCGGTTATTAAATACCCATATTCTTCTATTTTTTCGGATATAAAAAAGCAAAAGTTTGGTTTTTTTGATGCCGAAAAAGCAGATTTTGAAAAAATAGCTGCCGAACTCGGCATCGTTCGTAGTGCCGAAAATCCAAACCGCTATGCCCGTCACCCGCTTGTGTATTTAGTGGAAGCAGCCGACGATATTTGCTATCAGATAATGGATATTGAGGATGCACACAAATTACGCATTCTGTCGACCGACGAAACCATCGAGTTGTTTATGGGCTTTTTCGACGAAGCGCGCCGTAAACGCCGCCGCGAAACCATGTTGCTCGTGAGTGACCGCAATGAACAAATTGCATACCTGCGATCATCGGTAATTGGCTTATTGATAGAGCAATGCGCCGAAGCTTTTGTGGCAAACGAAGCCGCTATTCTCGAAGGTAATTTCAATTCTACGCTGATAAAGGTGTTACCCGAAATAAGTGTAAATGCCTATAAAACTTGTTCCGAAACGGCTTTCCGACGAATATACCGTGCGCCTGTAGTGCTGGATGTGGAATTGGCAGGTTACAAAATTATCAGCACCCTGTTGGAGCATTTTATCGAAGCTGTGCTGCATCCCGAAAAAGCGTATTCCAAACAATTACTTTACAGCATTCCCGAGCAGTTCGAAACCCAAAGCACCGACAATTACCACAAAATTATGGCCGTGCTCGATTATATTTCGGGCATGACTGATATTTATGCACTCGATTTGTATCGAAAAATCACAGGGATTAATATTCCGGGAGTGTAATGTGGTGATGTGATGATATCTTGATAAGCAAATGTGGTGATTTCTTTTCATATTTCCCGAAACCATATTGATTAAATGGATTAAATTTTTTACTTTTGACGCTGGAAATAAGAGGGCAGCGTGTGATGCTCGATTTTGACTTAGCCGACATGTACGAAACAGAAACAAAGCGTCTGAAAGAAGCTGTTCGAAGAAATATTGAACGTTTTCCAACTGATTTCATGTTCGAGTTAAGTTCAAAAGAATGGGAAATCTTGAGGACGCAATTTGCGACCACAAGTTGGGGAGGTGCTCGATATAAACCTTTTGCTTTCACAGAACAAGGTGTTGCTATGTTAGCAAGTGTATTAAAAAGTGGAAGGGCAATACAGGTAAACATACAAATAGTCAGAGCATTTGTAATACTTCGCCAGTATGCTCTTGGATATGCCGAATTGAACCAAAAACTCGAGACATTTATGCTCGAAACCAATATGCAGTTCAGCGACATTTATCAGGCCTTGACCGAAATGGCAAGCCAAAACGAAAAAAATCAAAAACCAATAAAACCGATAGGGTATTTGGCGTACGAAAAATAAAACCATAAAGATTTAAGACAAAAAAATCTCAATTTTAATTACACCGAATTCGGTATAATTAAAAAAATGAACCAAATTAATTATCAAAAACGTTGGTTCTATCTTCTAACTTCTAATTTCTAACTTTATGAAAGTAATTAAAGAATTCAAAGACTTCGCTATGCGAGGCAACGTAATCGACCTTGCTGTCGGTGTTATTATTGGTGGTGCATTTGGCAAAATTGTGGCTTCGCTGGTAGCCGATGTTATTATGCCGCCCATTGGGTTATTGGTTGGTGGTGTTACCTTTACCGACCTGAAGTGGGAAATGAAAGCTGCCGAACTGGTGGATGGTGTGGAAAAAGCTGCCGTTACGCTTAATTATGGTAACTTCCTGCAGGTTACGTTCGATTTTGTAATTGTTGCGTTTGCCATTTTTATGTTTATCAAAGGCATGAACCGACTGAATAAAAAGAACGAGGAAGCACCCGCTGCTCCTGCCCCACCTCCTGCTCCATCCAAAGAAGAACAACTACTAACAGAGATTCGGGATTTGTTGAAGGAAAAGAAATGATGTGGTGATGTAATACGATAAATTTCATGTGAATAACGTGATATTTCACTATGTTCGTCGGGAAAAAACCCTTTGTTCATCGATTTTAGTTTGTAAGGCATTGCTTTACTGCCGTATATTTGCACCATAAATTTTAAAAACAAAAAAAGTTATGGAAAACAATGAAGTTAAAAATTCAAATTCATTCGGTTCTGGACAAAGCAAAGGTCTTGGTTTCGGAATATTATTAATGGTTATAGGTGTATTATTCCTTGGTTTTAACTTTGGCTTAATCGATTCGCCTTTGAAACGTGTGATTTTTTCGTGGCCAATGATTCTAATCGTTATTGGTGCATCTAAAGTATATCGCCGCGATTATTTTACAGCTGCCATTCTCTTTATTATCGGCTTTTTCTTTATTATGCCGCGTATTATTCATGCTTATCCGCAAAATTTCCCAGGCATAGATGGTAGTTTCACGCATATCTATTGGCCATTATTATTGATTGCCGGAGGTATATTAATGATACTGAAAAGATTGTATGGAAAACCCTGTGAAAACACCAAAATGCATGCAAAACATTACAACCGTCATCATTCGTACAACGGGCCGATAGGTTCGTTCTCCAAAAACAGTATTTTTGGTGGTGGCGAACATATTGTGTTGGAACCTGACTTTAAAGGTGGCGAAATTAATGCCGTTTTTGGTGGATTAACGCTCGACTTGCGCCACACGAACTTATCCGAAGGTGTTTCGCGACTTGAAGTAAATGCTGTATTTGGTGGTGTAACCATTTTTGTACCTAACGATTGGTTTGTTGAAACACATATCGATGCCGTTTTTGGCGGTTTTGAGGACAAACGCATGGTAAAACTTCCAGTCAATACCGAACGTAAATTGGTTATTACCGGTGCTTGTGTGTTTGGTGGTGGTGAACTTAGCAATTAAATTATGCTGTTGCAATTTTTAAATGCATTAAATGGTTTTTGGAAGTATTTAGCTATACTGATAGGGTTTGCTGTGTTGCAAGCCCTGTCGGTTTTCAGTTTTATGCAACTACCATTCCATGTTATTACAATTGATGCTGTTGTATTTACTTCTGTTTATGCCGTTTTGGCCGTTTTGATGTGGAATACCATCAAATATGGTAAATTTGGCTCACTACCTTTTCTGCAGGAATTACTTATTTACACCGCTTTATTAATGCTCTCATTAGCTGTGATATATGGTGTAGGTTATGGATTATATAGCTTTGTATTGACTGAAGCTGCCGTTTTTTTATTTGCATTTTTACCCATCCGTCTATTTTTATCGTTTTTGGTATTATTGCTTATAATACAATATTTCAGGTTCAAGATGTGTGAAATCTCAACTAGCGAACTTCCTTTAACCAACGAAGTTACGACATCCGAAACTATTGCCGAAGTGGAAGAAGAACCAAAATCAGTTGCAACCGAAATACTCGATCATATTGCCGTAAAATCGGGGCAAAAAATTCATGTGATAATGATTCCTGATATTATTTGCTTGCAAGCGGATGGCGATTACGT
The DNA here is from genome assembly GCA_903912795.1 of uncultured Bacteroidales bacterium. GTDB lineage: Bacteria > Bacteroidota > Bacteroidia > Bacteroidales > Paludibacteraceae > Paludibacter. Next base: position 1,276 of record CAIWIS010000049.1, on the reverse strand, counting down.
ACAAATAATCACCGCTACAGGTAAATACCTGAAAGAGCAAACCATGAAGTATTTCGACGAAAATCTTCCTGCTTCCCTTTTTGTTCGTGTGCATCGTTCGTGCATTGTAAATATTCAAACCATAGCTCGCATTGAATTATACGACAAACAAAATCAGCAACTTACACTCAAAAACGGACACCAAATAAAGGTAAGTCAGGCCGGCTATAAAACATTAAGAGCAAAATTGCATTTGTAGGAAGCTTACTTAATTGTTACCATGGTTGCTCCAAATCCATATTCACGAAAGGAAGCATCCTGAAAATAGTAGGTTTTGTAACGGGTGCGGAGTTGCTTTTCAATTTCGGAACGCAAAACGCCTTCGCCTTTTCCGTGAATGAAAACGATTTTCTGTCCTTTTCGGGTTTTGTTTTCATCCAATATTTTATGAAAAGTGTCAATCTGCAACAATAGCATATCAGCATTACTCATTCCTGCTGTGGTATCAACTAGCTCGTTGATATGCAAATCCACTTCCAATACTTCTGGCCGCAAGTTCGAAGTTTTGCTCACTATGCGTGGACGCATGGGCTTATCTTTGGTCAATAATGCTTCCTTAATTTCCTGGGGCGACACTTCGGCTAATTTATTTTTTTGTTGCGCTGCAATAATATCCACAATCAAGGCTGGCTCGTCGAAATAATCGTTTTCAGCAAAACTATGCAGTTTGAAAAAACGGATAATATTGAGTTTAATTTCGGCATCAATTACTGGTTGAGGTGTGTAGGCCTTGCGTTTAAATGCTAAAAGCTGCACGCGAATGTCTTCCCAGTTATTCAATTGGTCTTTGGTAATAGAACAAAGTTCCTCTTGAGTATTTGGCTCTAACTCACCGTTTGCTACCGTTTTCCAATTCCCTTCGTTGCATATCAGAAGGTTATAATACAAATAATAATTGCTGTCGTTTACCAAATAACAATCGTAAGGCGTAGTTTGCAATTGCTTAATTTCTACGGGAAAAAATGCCAACAATGCACGAAGAGTGTCGCCATCCGGAGTTTCTAAAATCTCACCCCAGCCCTCGGAAACTTGTCCCGTATGCGGGAGTGGAGAGGGAGAAGTCTGTTTTGATTCAATTGTTGATTTTGATTGAATTGACGCCGAAATTGATGATTGAAGACCAGAGGAAGGAGTGTTTGAAACAACTTCTTTGCGTGGAAAATTGGTTTCTTTGCTAACAGCACCAATCACCACTACGTCACGCGATTGAGTTGGTATTTCAAAACAATCCTGATCT
>CAIWIS010000048.1 GCA_903912795.1 uncultured Bacteroidales bacterium | reverse complement strand
AGTTTCGATGCACGAGTAACAACTTCGTTGAGCGATTCTTTTTCTTTCGAAAGTTGATTTACTGTTTCGGATGCTTCGCTATAACGACGTTTCACTTCTGAGTTCTCAGTTTTAAGCTCTTTGTTCTCAGCATTTAAAGCATCAATCTGATTTACATAATGTACCAACAATTTGCGCACTGAGGCTAATTCATTTTTCAATTCAGCAATTTTGCGTGCATTTGTCGATTTTGTTACGCGTAATTCCTCAAGTAACTGATGCATTTTCACTTTTTGGTCTTCGAGCAATTTAAAAAGCGAATCGTTTTTGATATTCGATGTATAACCATCAAATTCGGTTGCCATATCCTGAAACTCGCGTTCAACTTGTTGTTTTTCGAAATTCATCATTTCAACAACCTCTGCAATTTCAGCTTCTTTTTCTTTTGTACTGTTAATCAAATAAATTACAGCAATTAATGCTAAAACTAAAGCAATTACTAGTGAAAGAATTATTATGTTGTTTTTTTTCATCCTAAAAAATATAATATAGATATATAAACCAATTGTTCAGATTTGATATTAAAGCAATGATATTACTTTTTCGAGTTTAATACCTCTTGAACCTTTTATTAAAATAAAATGATTGTCAATTTGTTTTTGATCAAGCACTTGCATTAATTGCTCAACATTCTGAAAGCATGTAAAACGGTTCTTGGTTTGCTCAAAAAGTGTACCAACCAAAAACACATTGGCAAGATTAGAACTTTCGAGCAAATCTATTATTGCCTGATGCTCCATTTCGGATTGTTCTCCTAACTCAAGCATATCGCCTAAAATGAGCATTTTATTATCCACTTGCATTTGTTCAAAATTAACCACAGCAGCTCGCATGCTTGTTGGATTTGCATTGTAGGCATCTACAACTAGCTTATTGCGTTCAGTAACAGTCAACTGAGAACGATTATTTTGAGGCGTATACGTTTCGAGTCCAACCTTAATCAAAGCATTTTCAATTCCAAAAAAATGACCGATAGTGACAGCTGCTAAAATATTTTCGGCATTGTACGAACCTATTAATTTGGTGGAAACTGTAAATTTGTCAGTTTCGGAAGTAGCACAATTCATTTCCAAAAATGGCGAACATGACACTATCGAAGCCGTAACATAGCTGTTATTAGCTGACTGTTCAAGGCTATAATTGCATATTTTATTATTTGAAATAAAACCCGATTTCAAAGCCATTTCGGCCAAATGCTCATTATCAGCATTTTTAAAAATCAGTTTACCTTGAGTCAAAATATAATCATAAAGTTCTGCTTTGGTGCGTTTTACTCCTTCGAACGAACCAAATCCTTCGAGATGAGCCTTGCCTACATTGGTTATAATTCCATAATCAGGACAAGCAATTTCAACTAATTCTTTAATATCACCTTGTTTACTTGCACCCATTTCAATGACAGCAAGTTCATGTTCCTTTTTTAATTTCAACAGCGTTAAAGGCACACCAATATGATTATTAAAATTACCTTGTGTAAAAAGCATATTGAATTTTTGAATCAAAACCGATGCAATGAGTTCTTTCGAAGTAGTTTTACCATTGGTACCTGTAATGCCCAACACAATCGGGTTAAGCTGCTTACGGTGATACTGAGCCAGCTTTTGAAGTGTTTCGAGCACATTCTCAACAATTATATATCGATTATCAACCGCAAAATTGGCTTCATCAATTACTGCATATGCTGCTCCATTTGCAAGCGCTGCGTGTGCAAAAGCATTGGCATTGAAGTTATCACCTTTGAGGGCAAAAAACAAGCAACCGGCAGGACAATTACGGCTGTCGGTTGAAACTTCGGAATGCTGTTCGAAAATAAGATATAACTCGGCAATAGTCATAAATAATAACCTGAAATTAAAATTGATAAACTAATGATACATACCAACCACTTTGGCGAAGAATTTTGCTACTATCAATTTTATTGATGCTGTTAATACCAAAATCATAACCGCTTTTGAGTCGGTAATTTTTAAATTGTATACCACCACCAATACTCATCTGCAAGTTAATACGTTGAATAACCGATTTATTATACAAATCATTATTAGCATAACTTATTGAATTTATCCCAGTAAAGGTTTTCATTGCATCGCTCATTATGGCAGTAACCTTCTGAGGTTGAGCTAAACCTACACCAATTGTTGGTCCTGCATAAGCAAAAAATTTGAAGTTTTTTGAAACTGGAAGCGAATAATTTACATGCAAAGGAATATCAATGGAATGACCAAAAGTTTTGTAATTAACCGAATCGGTTGATGAATAGTATTGAGTTTTATTACCATAAACCATTGAATACAAAGCACCTGTAAGCAAGCTGAAATTATTTTTTAATTCAAACTCTACATTTACACCAATTTTGCCTCCATTAAAATAGGATTTGCTAAATCCTGTTCCAAATTGTTTGGGTTGAACAAAACCAGCCTCAACACTATATTTTTGAGCATTAGCAGTTAAAAATAAAACAGAAAAAATTAAAAGCAAACTGATTTTAAGGAGATTATTCATTTTCATTATTATATTATTAAAACACTTCAAATTATTATTTGTCAGGCAAATAGAGTTTCGGAATTCTTAATTCATAAATCAGCACAAAGATATATTAAAAAAATGATTTTTAATTCTCAAAATTATATACTTTGCCTATAAATAACGCTTTTTCACTCATTCTATTTTAAAATGTGAAATTATAAAAGCATTTTGAGCGACGATATTTTTGTTTAACTTTGCAATCCTTAGAAAAATAGTAATAATTTCGAATAAGAATTTGAAAGTCAACAAGTATGATAGTTTGTATAGCCGAAAAACCAAGTGTAGCCCGTGATATTGCCGAAATTTTGGGAGCAAAAAACCGAAAAGAAGGATATATTGAAGGTAATGGCTATCAAGTGACATGGACTTTCGGACATTTATGCGGCTTGCTTGAACCTCACGAATATGCCCCCGAATGGAAAGCTTGGGCACTGAGTCATTTACCCATGATACCGGCCCGTTTTGGCATTAAAGTAATGAACGACAGTGGTATACAAAAGCAGTTTAAAGTTATTGAAACACTTATGGCCACAGCCGATGAAGTGATAAACTGTGGTGATGCCGGGCAAGAAGGTGAATTAATACAACGTTGGGTAATGCAAAAAGCATTATGTAAATGCCCTGTAAAACGATTGTGGATTTCGTCGCTCACGGAAGAGTCCATAAAAGAGGGATTTAAAAAACTAAAAGATCAATCAGAATATAAAAGGCTTTACGAGGCAGGCCTTTCGCGCGCCATTGGCGATTGGCTCTTGGGTATGAATGCAACTCGACTTTACACCTTAAAATATGGTAAAAACCGTCAAGTTCTTTCCATTGGGCGAGTACAAACTCCAACTTTGGCATTGATTGTAAATAGGCAGCTCGAAATTGAAAACTTTAAGCCCGAAGCCTACTGGGAATTAAAAACGGTGTATCGCGATACTGTTTTTTCGGCTGCCAAAGGTCGCTTTTCAAGTGTTGAAGAAGGAAATCAGTTTTTAGATACCGTAAAAATGGCTGATTTTTTTGTGACTGATATTTCCACAAAAAAAGGAAATGAATCGGCACCTAAATTATTCGACCTTACATCATTACAAGTTGAATGCAATAAAAAATTTGGATTTTCGGCCGATGAAACGTTAAAACTAATTCAAAGTTTATACGAAAAGAAGGTAACTACCTATCCACGTGTTGATACTACTTTTTTGACTGACGATATGTATCCCAAAATTCCGGATATTTTGAAGGGATTGAAGGATTATGATCTACTTACAAAACCACTACTCGAAACAAAAATCCCCAAAACAAAAAAGGTTTTTGACAACACAAAAGTAACCGATCACCATGCAATAATACCAACCGGAATTGACCCTACAGCACTGAACGACAATGAAAAACGCGTTTTCGATTTAGTTGCTCGCCGGTTTATAGCAAATTTTTATCCTGAATGTAAAATATCGACCACTACGGTACTCGGCGAAGTAGAGAAAGTTGAGTTTAAAGTTATTGGAAAACAAATATTAGATGCCGGATGGCGCATTGTATTTGAAAAAGCAAAACTCGAAAGCGAGGAAAATGATCCAGATGAAGATGAAAACACTTTACCTATTTTTGTAAAGGGCGAAAGTGGACCTCACACCCCTACCCTATCCGAAAAATGGACTTCACCTCCAAAACCTTATACGGAGGCAACTTTGCTTCGTACAATGGAAACAGCAGGTAAATTAATCGACAGTGAAGAATTGCGCGACGCCATGAAAGAAAATGGCATTGGTCGACCGTCGACCAGAGCCGCTATTATCGAAACTTTATTTAAACGGGATTATATTCGAAAAGAACGTAAAAACCTGATTGCTACTAATACAGGTGTTGATTTGATTCAAACAATAAGCGAGGAATTACTGAAATCGGCTGAATTGACTGGCCGCTGGGAGAAAAAGCTACGTCAGATAGAACGTGGTGAATACGAAGCAAGCGTTTTTTTAGAAGAGCTCAAAGAAATGGTGCGTCAAATTGTTTTTAATGTAAAAAGCGAAAACCGACAAACAAATGCGCCAAAACCCATTCAAACCGACTCCCTTGTTGGTTCAATTTGTCCAGAATGCACCAAAGGTGTATTAATAAAAGGAAATTCAGCTTACGGATGTAGTCGTTGGAAAGAAGGTTGCGGATACAGAAAAGCTTTTTAAAACCTCATTTACTTAGAAGTACAATTACGACACATTTCAAACTGCTTGCGATTTTGGAGAATTGAAGTTCTGAAATCGAACGTCTTTTTTGAATTTGAAATTGCTGAAAACGATTCAGTTTTCAGATTTCCAAAAGCATGTATTCCGTTTTTATCAAAACAGCATGGCAAATAATCGCCTTTTGCACTTACTACAGCACCACTCCAAAGTCTAAAACAATGGTTATTCAATTTCGTTTTTATTTCATATTTACCATTTGAATTCAAACTATAGCGAGCATATTTTTTGATTGAAGTGAGTAGCGAATTTCCATTTTCAAAATCATATAGTTGCGCTGTTTTAAAAGTTAACCTATTAACATGTAGCTTATTGGCTAATAGTTTCATTTCTTTGAGTTGATGTTCATTGGTTTTAAAAACAATAAATTGTATTTCGACAAATGGAGTTTCACTTTTTAATTGATCTTTCCAATAATTTACTTCCTCAACGCCCTTAATGGCTAATGCAAGTTTTCCGCCTATCCTATATTTTTCGTACACCTCTTGCGTTATACCATCCATCGAAATTATGAGTTTATCGAGCCCCGACTCCACAATTTGCCTGGCTAATTCCGAATTAAGCAATTGTGCATTGGTAGATGTTGAAGTAAAAATACGAGATTTATGGGCATAAGCAATCATATTTATAAGGTTTTTGTTCAATAAAGGTTCGCCCTGAAAATACAATATTAAGTGAAATAAAGTAGACTTCAACTCATCGATGATATTTTTATAAAGATCAAAGTCAATATTAGTCCCATGTTTGCGTTTACTAACACCTACAGGGCATTCAGGGCATTGTAGTTGACAAAAATCGGATGGTTCAATAGATAAAAAAAAAGGCAGTGTATTATTATTAAAAACCCTCTTATTTCGTGAAGCTAAGTAGGAAAATAATATTCGAAATAAATTTTTAAGTTTACTGATTGATATATACTTAAATGACCTTAATACAATTTTCAAGTCAGAAATTAGGTGCATTTATAATAATTTTAAATTT
>CAIWIS010000047.1 GCA_903912795.1 uncultured Bacteroidales bacterium | reverse complement strand
TTGTACTTATTTCGCGTGATACTTTTATAGTATTAAAATTTGCATCTTCGGCTATTTCGAGCAGGTAATTATCCACACCGCTTACGGCGGACCAAGTAAATGTAAATGGCAATATAACATTTTGATTATTAGCCGGATAATTCAAGGTGGGTGCACCCACTTGAGCTGTAGGTTGGTTCAAAATAGCTATCGGAAATTCATTTCCAAGTTTATCCAAAGCCGATACAGCAAAAGTATTTGTAGTGGTACTCAAAGCCTGTGGCAAGGTAAACGAATTTGAATAACTAATACCAATTAAAAATTCGGATGTTCCAAATTTGTTTGGCTGATTCATTTTATCGTTGGGTACACTGTAAATGGCATATTTTAAATTTGAACCTGTACTGTTCCAACTCAATACTTTATTTGTAAGAGTAAGCCCAGTTAATAATCCTATTTGCGCTTTAGGCTTCCAATCAATAACCGGCATTAATGCTTTTTGAGTAAATTGATATTTTTTCAGATAATTGATAAATCCTTTGGTTTGATATAATTGTTTTGTAGAAAAAAATATGCTTCCCGGAGCATTATTTTCGTCGGAACTGCGATTAATACTAATTTGCAGACCAATTTGCTCTTGCGTAAAACCACCTGCATTTGCTTTCGAAATTTTCGACAATATCAGTTTTTCAACCGTACTTGCAGCCGATTCATTGGCAGTTAATTCAGAAAATTGTGGGTCGCTATTTTCAATAGCAATTTTCTTTCGTGGCGCATAGCTCGATGTTTGTAATGAAGCAATGTCCTGACTAGAATAAAAATGGCGTCCAAACCGATTGGATACATTTGACCACCACGGACAAAGTTTACTGTAATCCTGTGAACCACCAGTAGGCCAATACAATTGTGGTGAAATGTAATCTACCGATTTTTCTTTCATCCATGCCACCGGATCACAATAAATTGATGCATACATATCGCTACCAGTTATACCCGATGGTAATACCAAATCTTCTTTTGCAGCCACAGCCTGATTTGTAGTCCAAATACCGAATGGCGATACACCAAACCTTACATAGGGTTTTACATCCTGAATCGTATCATAAACTTCGGCAATCATACGATTTACATTTGCTCGACGCCAATCACCAATATCCATATTTGCTGGCTTATAAAGTGCTTGAGTAGCAGCATCGAGTGTAGCCGATGTGCCGCCATAAGCATAGAAATAATCATCGAACATTATGCCATCGACATTGTAATTTGTAACTATCTCACCTATAATATCTTTTATTCGTTTCACCACCTGCGGTCTACCCGGGTCGAGAATGCTAATTCCATTCGAATACGTTAAAAGCCAATCGGGGTGTTCAGTGCGGTAATCGCCGGGTTGTCCTGTCCACTGATTCAGAGCCGTTTCGTAACGGTAGGGATTGAGCCAAGCATGCAATTCGATACCTCTTTTGTGGGCTTCTTCAATGGTAAAAGCCAATGGGTCGTAGCCTGGATCATAACCTCTATATTGAACCAAATCGGTCGACCAAGGTTCGTATGATGATTTATACATGGCATCGCAACGAGAACGAACCTGAAAAAACACAGCATTCATATTAGCCGAAGCCAAAGAATCCAGAATACGAATCATGTCCTGTTTCTGGCTATTTATCTGAGTTAAATTTCCTGTACCAGCAATAGTGCTACCCGGCCAGTCGATTCGAAAAACTGTGGCTAACCACGTTGCTCTCATCTCACGTTTGGGCGACAATGCAAAACCTATTTGAAAGCAGAATAATAATAGCAACAAAAAAGAGCCCCTAACCCCTAAAGGGGAATTGAAGTTAGTATTGTTATCTATATTTATTTTAAAATTCATCTTTTTATTCAGTTAAAAAATTATACTCTCCAAATTATTCGAAGAGCTTTCTTTTTCCCCTTTAGGGGTTAGGGGCGGTTTTTTAAAACAATTTCGATTTGGCATTATTGATAGTTACACCATAAATTTCGATATCATCCAATACGTTTTCCACTTTATTCGTTGTTGGATTATAGCGTTTTAATCCCGATTTCACTTTAGTGGCATCGCCAGTTCTATATCCAAAATACACCGAACCATCTTCGGCATCGAGTGCAAGTTGGGTTATATACACATATTCGCCAGCCGAACCTTCGGCATCTGGCACTAGACTTTGTATTAGTCTACCAGCCACTTTTAAATCGTCAAAAGTTTTAATATTTTCGGCATCGGCAAGCGACACTTTATAAAAACCAGCATAAGCATCATCACGTACTGTAAAATAAACTATTTGCCTTGGCACATCTACAACAAACGATTTGACATAAATATCCGAAAGTAATCGACCTGCAGTAGGATTAGGAACTGGAGTAGTTACAACTGCACTTAAAATATCTGCATCTTTAAAACGGAAAATCCCAACACCTGCATACGATTTACCCCACCACCAAGTGCCATTTACTTTAGCAAAATTGGATGTAATAGAGCCAAACTGCAATCCATTGTTATAATAACCCAATGTGCCGTTTTGAACCCAATACGGATATTTGTCGCGTGCAAAAGTTTCATTCCTTTTATCGAGTGTTATTTTCGAAATTCCTGTATTACGATCAGAGAAATACAGCATTTTTTCAGTTGGTTCAATAAAACCATAAAATGGGTCGTTAAAAGCTGTTCCACCAACATTCGAGAGCATAGTTTCTACAGTTGCACCGTTACGCGATACAATCATAATTCGTCCATCGCCTAAATTACCATCCAAATCGTTTACGTACGAGAATTGTTTTCCGGCATCCAGCACATAAATCGAAGTATCGTTGAATAATATATTAAGTGGATGTTGACCCGATTTAACTCCTAAATCGAAAGGATTATTTTTAATATCAACAGGAAGATTATTAATGAGTTTCATTGCCATTAAATTACCTCCTTTTACCGCAAAATAGAGTGTTTTTACTGTTTGCGAATAACCTACTTGTACATTTATATAACTTTCTTCCAAAACACGTCCACCCAAAGTAGTTTGAAGTCGAACTTTTTGTGAACCCACACTCATAAACTTAACTGTTCCCGGATTGGCAGCTGTACTTTCGGCTATAGGCAATCCGGCTGAAGTTACTGTTCCGCTAGGAAATAACCATTTGTATTCTACTGCCAAATTTTGTGGATTAGGTAGCTCTACATTAAACTGAACAGGAGTGGTTTTCACTTCACATATTCCACCCGCCAATGGCGAAAGTGTAATGGTTGGAAAAATATCGCTAATCAATATTTTCTTTGCCGTAAATCCTTGTCCTTCAATTGTGAGTTTAACTTCATAATTACCTGCCGTTTGATAAATATGAATCGGATTTTCGGCAGTTGATACAGCCGTTCCATCACCGAAATCCCAAGTCAATGTGCCTTTGAGTTCCGAAGTATTTGTAAACTGAATGGTTGAACCCACCAAATAATCGAGTTTATAATCGCCATTCACTTTGTATTGAAATGCTATCTTTTCGTTTGGAAAATCCTCTATATCAGGCATATTATCGATACACGACGAGAATACGCTACTGAAAAGGACTATTATTAAATAGAATTTTACTTTTGCTTTCATAATCAACTGATTTTTTATCTTAGTTCAATGTCTTTTTTATCTGCTACGCCTTCAATACCCGTTTTATCAATTACCTTTAAGCGTGCTCCCAATTTATAAGCTTTCGAATATTCTACTTTGTATAATTGAGTCGATGCATCGTAAATTAAATCTTTAAATTGAATTCCTTCGTATTTGGTTTTGAGTACCGATTTTTTATCTTCCTTGATAAAATAATCCTGACCTCCTGTATTTGGATTTGGAACCGAATCGGTACAAGCAATAAATTCGGTAGATGTCATTAAATTAAGACTTACCATAATTTTTCTGAAATCGGCAACTTTAAGCAAATTGTACATGCTATCCTTAAACTGAACTGCAAAACCAGTGGGAAAATAAGCATTAAACTTTGCTTCGTCAAATGTCTTTACTTCTTTCCAATCCAATTGTCGCAGCGTTTTACTGGTTTGAAAAGCGGTGTCTAATATGTATGCTTTTTTCAGTGCCAACCAGTTTGTAGGTTCGTGTTTGTAATTTTCAATCTCTTGAAACTCGCGCGAAAGAACTGTTTTAGTGGAACTTACAGTGTATTTGAAAGAGCTTACCAGCGGGCAGCTCACTGTTCGTACCGACACTTCATTTATATCGTACCAAACTTCCAAACGGTCTATTTCTTCGTTGGAAGTTGTATAATATTGTGCATAAAATGGTACTTTATCGCCAGCATTAACACTGCTCGATGGTAGTTCCCAAAATACATGTGGTGCCACTTTCCCAACTTTGACAATATTATCAATTGGGTCATTTATTTCACAACTGACTAATAGCGAAGTCATTAATATAATTAATAACAATTTTATATCCAATATCCTTTTCATATTTTTATAATTATGCATTTTGAATTAATAATTATGCATTATTTAACCGCTTCGTTATATTCAGCCCAAATCATAGGTTTTTTGAGCCACTCTGCATTTCGGTAAGCCCCCAAACGCTCTAATTCAGGTCGATTATATTTCTCTTCTGTTTCGGGATCATAATTTAATCGTTGCACCCATTGCTCCTTAGCTATTGCATCGGCAGTTCGCCAATAAGGTTCGTACAAGTTATATGGGCGTTTTAAACCTGGGTAAATCACTGTACCATCGTATGTTTTCCCATTGGTGCTATTGCTGTAATTATAGCGGCGCATGTCGTTCCACAATTCAGGCTGTAAGTACATACACACATATTTTTGACGCATTAAATGACCGATATTAAAAGCATTACTACCTGGGAAATACTTAACCATTAATTTAAATTTTTTCAAATACTCGTTATATCTAAAGTTTTCAGTCCCATCAGTTGGGCGATGACGTTCAATATTTCTGTCAACTGCCGCTAACATGGCTGCATACGATTCTGCTTTCTTTGTTTTCATCCAATACAAAGCCTCGGCCTTCATCATCAATAATTCTTCGGTTAACATAAGCGATACATACGAAGTATTTTTGGAATAAACCGACCGAAATAAATCTGGATAATTGGTTTCTTTGTACGAAACGCCCATCCCAATATTTGCTTCAAGATACCTGAAACTATCTGATGGATCGTTGGTTGGCCCTGAACGTGGAATCATAAAACGCTCTAAACGTGGGTCTTCTGATTTTCCCTTGCTTGCAGATGGACTATCATACAATCCCATTATATCTTTCACAAAGAACTTTGTAGGAATGGATTTATCCATTTCGTTTTTGCGGCTTTCCCAAGTATTTATGGATGGTTGAAGCGAACTCCATGGACTGCTTTTCTCGCCTGAACCGCCATCGTAATTATAATTTGGCTCAACAAAAACACCACCAGTCATGGCTGAATCAACTGCGTTAACAATTGCCTGACAATTTGCCGTTGTATTTTCCCAGTTTGGTAGCTTGCGCAATAAGATTCTGGCTTTCAAACCATATGTAAATGCTTTCCACTTCATTAAATCGCCACCATAAATTCGATCTAGTTTAGTACTAATTACTTTGTTGGTCGAAGCATTTACCCAATCAGGGTTATTATATAATCCGATTAACTCATCAACTTCTTTAAGCATCCAAGTGTAAACCTGCTGCTGAGTGTCGTAGGTCGGTGCAATCGAAAAATAAGCCTGACTCAAAGGCATATCGCCAAAAACATCAGTGGTGAACAAAGTTGACATTAATTTTATGGTGCGCCCAATAAGCACAAAATTATACGATTTATCGGCTGTAGCATGTTTTATCATCTCATTTGCATTCACACCAATATCGTAATAATGACGACGCCATTGCGGATGACGGTTCATAGATAAAAACTCCCAACCGCTTTTGTAAGCATAAACACCAGTTTGACTTTTACCACCGGTTGTAAATGTTTGAGCAAGATAGTTTCCATACTCGGCATGGTCGTAATTGATTTGAGCGGCATAAAACATAACTATTGGCATTTCGAGCTCTGCCGATACCACTACGTTCTTATCAGGGTTTACATTATCGCCCAGAAAATCGTTACAACCAATTAGTGTTGAAAATGCAATTGCTAAAGTTATATATTTTAGTGTTTTCATATTCTACAATAAATTTAAAAGGTTAGATTTACATTAAATGTCAAACTTTGAATACCAGGAACATTCATGTTATCAATACCATAAGCACCTGTTCCGCCAGTCGAAGGACTTGCATTTACTTGTGGATCGGAACCCGTGTAACGTGTGAGTAAAAATAAGTTTTTACCAGTTAGTCCTACCTTTAGGTCTTTAATCATGGTATTCTTTACCAGTTTTGTTAAATTATAGCTTACATCCAAATAACTCAAACGGATATACGATCCATCTTCTATAAAATTGGAACTTACTGCATAATAATAATTGTTGCTTGTTTGCTGATCAAAAATGACAGGTTTTATATTGTCAGCATAACTACCATCGGGCTGAAGTACCACGCCATCGAACACGATTTCGCGGTTACGGTAAAGTTCCAAATTTTTATGCATTCCCGACGAAAAAAGCGATCTTCCGGTTACGTTTACTACATCACCCCCTTTGCGTGTATCGAACAAAACTGACACCGAAAGGTCTTTGTAAGTTAGTTTGGAACTTAACCCAAGCATAAAGTCAGGTTCGCGGTTACCAATTAAGTTTGCTTTTGCTGGACTAATTTCAGGATAACCTTCGGATGAAATAATCATCTTTCCATCCTCAGTTCGTTTATAATCTTTTCCCGTTAAAGCAGTTGATGAACCGTTGAGATAGGCTGTTGGAAATATATCTCCATATTGTGTTCCCTGAATTTCGGTCAATTGATCGGGTAAATCAACTACCCGTCCTCTGTTAAATGAAAAATTCAAGGTTGTCGTCCATTTTAATTTTTTCGTATTTAATAGCTCTTGTGTCAATGTTGCTTCCAATCCTTTGTTTTCTACAGAACCTTCGTTTCGAACTTCCAAAATATTACCCGAAGCCGGCGAAACGCGAACTGTAACTATTTGGTTATATACAGCTGTTGAATAATAAGCTAAATCCAACGAAGTTTTATTTTTGAAAAAACGGAAATCGCCGCCAATTTCCCACGAAGAGGTCATTTCAGGACTCAGTTTTTTTGCTACCGATGAAGTTGGATCGGATCCATATCCCCCATCTGGATATGTTGGGAATGATTTAAATTTACGGTCGAACAGATATACGGGGGCATCTTTACCAACTTTAGCCCAGTTGCCACGTAATTTTCCATAACTAAATATATCATTGGATAGATTAAATATCTCTGAAAAAATAATACCTCCGGTAAATGATGGATAATAATAAGAACGTTTATCGGGATCAACGGTAGAAGAATTATCATTTCGCATTGTAACGTTTAAATGAGCCATTCCCTTATATTCCAGACGAGCCTCACCAAATACGCCCCACATGTTTTTTTCTGTACGGAACATATTTATGTCTTTATCTGCACCAACAATAGCTTCATTCAGGTTTTGAATACTATAAATGGCTCCTGGGATTGTAAAATCCCGCCCACCCATATTAATCGAAAGTCCTTTATTCGATTTCATTTCGCTTCCGACTAATAGATTTAACGATAAATCGGATGTCATTTCAACTTTATAAGTTGCCAAATTCTGCCAACTATAAAACCGACTTGTACTTTGTGAAAAATCAAATGTTCCAAACTCATCCAAGGCAACACTCAATAAATCCGTTGCAGAAAAATCTGATTTTTTAAAACGTGGAGTTGTGTACGAGGA
>CAIWIS010000046.1 GCA_903912795.1 uncultured Bacteroidales bacterium | reverse complement strand
TTTATTGAAACTATTATGGAAACAGATAAAATCAAAGATACTTACTTCGTGAAAGTATTTGGGCTACCAAAAGATTCCGAAACAGGAAAGAATTTAGACATAAATATAAAAGAAAAATTAGAAAGTTGTAAAAAGCAAGTAGAAACAAAAAAATAAATACAAAAACTTCAACCCCTTTTTCAACCCCCAAAGTTCGAACCCCTTAACTGATTGAAGTTAAGGGGTTTTTGCATTTACCATCTTCAAGACCAACCCCCTATCCAACCCCCAATAATGGCGCTAAATTGTTGACAATTAGCTATTTAAATTATTTATATTGAAAAGTAATGCAGTATCTTTGTATCGCATTAATTTACTGCTAAGAATTGTGCAGAGCTAAAGAGCCGAATGTTTAGCAGCATTTGGGGAAAAGCTCAAAAGGTAAAATATAAGTATTATGGACGCTGAAAAAAAAGTATTAGTTTCATTATTATCAGAACAAGACATTCAAAAACTTATTGACAAAAGGATTGCTGATGCTATGAGATTGAATGTTCCAAATCCAATCAGAAAAACTAACCTCGACCCGAACGATGCCATTGATTATTTGGCGGAAATTGGTTACAAATGTAGTTTATCTCAATTGTATAAAGCATCGGCAAAAAACGAGGTGCCATTCTCGAAATTTGGTAGAAAATTACTCTTCAATGCCGATGAATTATCTAAATGGGTAGAGAGTAAAAAGCAAAAAACGATTGATATATCGATGGTAGTTGCAAAAAGTGCTAATTTAAAAATGGGGAGGTAACTAACATGAAAACAAAAATGCGGACCGAAGCCAGCACCCTTGTATTAAATCAGCACCACAAAGTTAGCACATTAATTCGATTCGTCAAAAGTTTAATTCTTACAGGTCTAAAGTTTACGACTGTACAGATTAATCAACTTATCAATTCAAACGATGCACGCAAGATTATCAATTCTTTATGGTGCGATGGTATGGATATACAGGATGTTCGTTCAGATAATCGCTGTAAATTAAATTGGTATGTTGCGGTCGAAAATCAACTATTGTTATTTGAAGAAAGGAGCGTCTAAAATGAAATACTTTTTACACGATTCAAACGCATTCAATGACGAAAAAGTAACAGAGTTGTTTATGAAGTTCGGCTACGAGGGCTTAGGACTGTTTTATACACTGCTTGAAAAGATTGCGCAGCAGGAGAAACCTATAAAAACAAGCGTATTAAAATCACAATTAAAAGTCGGCAAAAAACTTGATAAATGTTGGAACTTTATGGAAAGTATCGACATCATTTCATCAAACAATGGTACTACTTTCAACAAACAATTGCTAAACTTTAGTAAAAAGTACAAGATTAAAAAAGAAAATAATGCAAAACGAGTTTCAGAATGGCGTGACAAACAAGATATTACAAAAACTGTAACGCATTACGAAAGTGTACGTAACGCTTGTAAAGTAAATGAAAGTAAAGTAAAAGAAAGTAATATAATAATAAGAGAGAAATTGGAAATACCAATTTCGGACATTAATGAAAAATTTCTTTTATCTATTCCAGAAGAATGGAGAGTAATTATAAGAAAATGGCTTGACTTTAAAAAGGAAAAAAACCAATCCTACAAAGGTTCAACTTCACTTAACACAATGTTTGAAAAACTGAAAAAATTCTCAAATGAAAATCCGAAAACTGGAGCTGTAATAATTGAAAATTCTATTTCAAATAATTATTCAGGGTTTTTCGAGCCAAAAGAAAAAATACAACATCCAATGATTTTGCATCAATCAAACCAACAAGTAGAAAATTTTTAGAAAATGGAAGATTTTAGTAAGATAGTTAGCGACATGAAATTGCACGGAATGAAAGTGCAACATGAGAGAGTATTTTTGAAAATACCTTATGCCAGGGAGATTACCGAGCAAGGACTTGCGCACTTTATAGCTGTAGAGGGAAAGAAAGCCGTTTGGTTAGAAGAATATGACCAAATTGTAGAATGGTTAGAAGACAATAAAGGATTAGGACTGCTTTTACACGGCAAGTGTGGAGTCGGAAAAACAATAATGGGGCGGTATGTCATTCCAGCAATTCTTCTTCATAAATTGAGAAAAATAGTTACTTGTTTTGATGTTGGAGAATTAAACAACATGACCGATGTTGTTCTAAGCAAAAAAATAATAAGCATTGACGATGTGGGAACTGAAGAAATTAGCATTAAGTATGGTGAGAAACGCCTTGCATTCGCCGAATTAATGGATATGGTAGAAAAGCAAAGTAAACTGATAATCATTACCACAAATCTAACAGCAGAGCAGATTACAGCAAAATATGGCGACCGCATAATGGACAGGATAAAGGCGACAACAAAACGGATTGCCTTCAATGGGCAGTCATTTAGGAAATAAATTACAAATACACTTCCAAGTTGGTTTTTTAAAACTGATTTGGGTATGTGTATTGAAAATTGCAATAATCAAAACATAATCAAAATGATAAAGATAGTTAAACAAACAGATAATTACAATGTGTACCAGTCCGATTTTATGGGACACACACAGACATTCAGACAATGGAAAAATAACCATGTAGAAATACAATTCAACGATAACTTTGCAAAAGCCAATGGACACAGGAGTGTAGAAGATATGCTTAACACTAACATGGAAATACAGAAAAGTTTGATGTTGACTTATGGAAGTATTCCCGAATGGATAAACATTACGGACGATGGGCAATTTAGAGTAATAAACACCCAGAACACCCAATCATTAAATTAAAGATTAAAAATTATGAGTAGGAAATTAATTGAGAACA
>CAIWIS010000045.1 GCA_903912795.1 uncultured Bacteroidales bacterium | reverse complement strand
TGTTGTACAGGCTTTTACATAATCGCTCTCCGGAGCCAACACCATGAAAGTTACACCATAAATGGTATCGGCGCGGGTTGTAAAAACGGTCAAAACCTCTCCCTGACCCTCTCCAAAGGAGAGGTAAAATTCCATTTCGGCTCCCTCTGAGCGTCCTATCCAATTTTTTTGAGTTTCTTTGAGTGAATCGGTCCAATCAACCGTTTGTAAGCCATCGAGTAAACGCTGTGAGTATGCCGAAACACGCAAACTCCACTGACGCATAACGCGTTGCTCAACCGGATGTCCACCACGCACCGAAACTCCTTCGCTCACTTCGTCGTTTGCCAACACGGTACCAAGTTCAGGACACCAATTTACTTTTAAATCGGCCAAGTAAGCAATCCTATAATTCAGTAATATCTCTTGTTGTTCTTTTTCCGATTTAGCATTCCATTCTTGTGCAGTAAAGCTTAATTCTTCGGTACAAGTAGTTGAAATGCCTTCTGTTCCCGATGTTTCGAACATTTTCACAAGTAACTCAATGGATTGAGCTTTCTGAAGTTTTGTGTCGAAATAATGGTTGAACATTTGAATAAATGCCCATTGTGTCCAGTGATAATAATCAGGTTCACAAGTACGTATTTCGCGATCCCAATCATAACAGAAGCCAATTTTCTCCAATTGTTCACGATAGCGTGCAATATTTATTTTGGTAGTTACAGCAGGATGCTGACCCGTTTGTATAGCATATTGTTCGGCAGGCAGTCCATAAGCGTCGTAACCCATGGGATGCAATACATTATAGCCTTTAAGGCGTTTGTATCGGCTATAAATATCGGACGCAATATATCCAAGTGGATGCCCAACGTGTAAACCCGCTCCCGAAGGATAAGGAAACATATCCAATACATAAAATTTGGGTTTCGTCGTGTCAATTTCGGTTTTGTAAGTTTCGTTTTTTTTCCACTCACCCTGCCATTTCTGCTCAATTTCTCTAAAATTATATTCCATCACTATTTCATTTACAATTTATTCATTTACCATTTTTCACTAGTTCCCTTGTTTTTTACTACCGTCCTTTTTAAGTTCAGTAGGTTTTTGTTCCAAAAGTGGAACTGCGGTTACATCCCATGTTTCTTCAAATTCCCAATTGGCACGTAATGTCATTTTTTTTGAATAATAAAACATTTCTTCGGGCTGCCTGCGCTCCGAAATATCGCCAGTATCCCATTTCCCATTCCGATTTATATCCCTAAATCCCCTTAAATAATAGGTTCCTGGTTTCAGATACTCAAAAACTGTCCCTTTTGCAACTGCTTTTTTGTAAGCCAACAACTTGTCTTTGTCGTCGAGTAATTGAAATACAAGTAACGAATCGAAAGTGGCAGGGATAATTTTTAGGGTTGAATATTCATCCAAGGATTTAATTTTAAAATCGAATTTTGTTGTATTGTTTTTCAAGTTATAAATACTGGCAATCGAAGCCGAATCAATATGAAATTCGTACGACTTTTCGGGCTCCCATTTATGATCAATAGCATACAGCATACGCGTAGAGTCTATTTGACGCCATTTTAAGGGCAGTGTTTTATACGTAGAATCCACTTTTAATTGCAGTTTCATTTTTGTTAAATTAGCTGTGTCAAGCGGAGCATCAAATGTAAGAATAAGCGGATTATAAATATCAAAAACCGACGAAGCATTGGAGTTTATTTTGTAATAAACCGTTTCGGGACGCTCTGTTTTCCGCACTTTAACTCTTGGGTTCACTTTGGCTTTTCGCATAAATACCTGAATAGTATCCGTTTGGGGGACTAGGTGGAACAACGAGTCCGATTTTTGATAATTTATTGTCATCGACAATGTGTCTATTTTATATACCGAACTATCTTTGAGCCAATAGGTCAAGGTGTCGAGGGTTGCGTTTTTCTGAATGAGTACTTTGTTATTCCAATCAAAATTAAGTGGTTTAATTACAGGTAGTTGTGCTGCTGTGGTGTTGAAAAACAATTGAAACGATTGCGCTTGTTTACGTTCAGATTTTACAAAATACTGACGTTTTTTATTTTCTTTGAAAAGTTTAAAAAGCAGATTATCGGGTAAATAACGCACAGCCATTATGGTTCTAACCGTGTCAACAGTGATGGAATCTTTCCAAACGGTATCTTGTTTTTGTTCAACTATAGCTGTAGGCGAAATCAGTGAATCGATAAAGGCTACGGTTTCGCCAGGTTGGTAAAAATAATCTTTACTCACATCGCCTAAGGCATAAATGCGGTACTTGTCGGGTTTGCAATTGTCGATAGTGAATTTTCCATTTTCGTCGGTTTTGCCTATGCGCAGGAATGGTTTTTTGAAAAATACCGAATCGTTGTTCTCAGCATAAATACCCACTATAATGCCCGACATGGGATTTAAATCTTCGGCATTTATCAATGTGCCCGACACTTGAAGTGTATCAATTTCGTTCCCTGTTGAAAATGCAAAACGGTAGTTTTTTAACTCATTTTTCTCATTTAAATCAACTATAGAATTGCCAAAATTGATGGTGTACGTGGTGCTATCTTTCAATGCATCTTCGAAAACCACTGTAACTACTTTTGCGTTTCCTTTTACATCGGGTTGATTGGCTTGTGGTGGCGAAATAACGATGGTTTCGTTTGGTTTTTCGACTGTTACATTTTCATCGAAAATAATTTGAATTTCTTTTTTATGAAAATTAATAGCTCCATTTACAGGTGTCGAACGCATAACACGTGGCGGTGTTTCGTCCTTTGGCCCACCAGTAGGTCCTTGTGCCTTGTTAGCGCACGCATACACTACAAAACCAATAAATATAACGGCAAGTATTTTAATTGCTAATTTCTTAATTTCCATTTTCTAAATTCTAGCTTCTAACTTTTTTATTGTCAAAACCTTATGTCCAATACGGCATCGGAGGCATTTTTTATCGTCGCAATACATTTTTTTTAATTGTAAAAAAGCCTGCGAATCGTAGGCCGAGCTAATTTCCATACCAATATTCTGCCAAGCTGTAATAATTGAATTGCGCTCTGCTGGAATTTTTTCGAGAAGCATCAATGCCTTTTCCTTTAATTCGTCGTTGCCTTTACGCGATGCATAACAAAATACAAGTGGTACTACAGTGTTGATAATTAAACTATAAATGGAGCTTTTGCCTAACTTTTTACTTTTCGAATTACTCGTTTCGCCAAAAAGATAATGGGTTTTCCAATATTCCGACGATTCACATTTCATAAGTTGCATTAAATACTCAATATCGGGGTTTTCGATTATTTTCGAAAATAATTTTGACGAACTATGAATTATAGCCGCAAACTGAGCAATACGCACATGCGGAAAATTATCAGGTCGAAGTCGTAACAATTTCCACAACGAACCATCGATAGGTGTTAAACCGTATTTCGATTTAAGAAACGTATATTCTTTAGCCAAACTCCGTTGATACAAATCGTTTTCGGCCTGTAGGAGTAGTCCTGCTTGTCCGAAAAGTAATGCTTCCACCTGAAATAAATCATTTTTATGCTTGCCCAATATGCTCAGCGGCAATGACTTTGCCAGCATTTCGAAAGTCTGACTATTGGTGTTGAAACCAAAGCTCCTTGCTAGCGATACATAAAAAGCATCTTCCCACAACTGATTGTTTTCGCTCAAAAGAGCCTGAATATGTTCCGTTTTTTGAACTACACGTTCAGTTAAAAGTGCATTTTTCCAACTTTGGATAAAAATACTTGGCACATCTGCTATTTTATCCGCACATGGTATCCATTTTCTATCGTTGATTAGCGCTTCGTAATTTTGTTCGATATCTGCCGCATATTGCAGTTCCAATTGTGGTATTTTTTCGCCATCGGCTCTAAAAATGCTTGTATCCGATTTTTTTACAACATGCAGAATTACAGTGTTGTACGATTTGTCAATTTGATGATTATGTCGGTTCCAGTCGCTTGCCAAGGTGTGTATTTCCACATTGCCAGCCCAAACTGTATCGCCAATTTTTACTTTGGCATTAAAAAAATCGGGACCAGCATCGGCATTCAATTTACCAATATCGATAATCTCAATACTATCGCCATCGGTAGTGGTTAAACCCCGCTGTGTAAACAATTTATATTGCCAAATATAATGTAAAATGGACTCCTTCATCGATCCTTATTCCTTGCAATTTATGTATGATGATTGCTGTATTTCACAAAAGGATACAAAGATATAAAATTTGCAGCAAAGTAATGTCATTTTTAGTTGTTAGCCACACATTAAAAACCACTTGATGCGTTTAACTAAACCAAATCTTTTCTGATTACTCTTATTTCTCCATTTTTTTCAATTGCATGTATTCATTTTGAATAAGGTGGTCGTTGTCAATCATAAATCGGATAACTTGGATGGATTGTGGTTCCTTGAAGGGTAATTTACGAAGTAGCGAATTGATAACAAGTGGCTCTTTTTCAAGTATTTCGAAAACTTTTGTTTTTATTTTTTCAAACAAATCAGTTCCTAATTCTGTTTCTTTGTTTTTTTGGCAAATATCGCACTGACCGCAGGGTTTGGTGTTTTTTTCGCCAAAATATGCTAGTAAAATTTGATTGCGACACACATTTTCTTCTTTGGCATAATCCAACACGCTTTTTACTCGGCTTATATAACGTTCACGACGGTCGTCGTACGCTTCTTTGCTCAATACTATGCGCTCCGTTTCCTGCCTTTCGAGCGTAAATGTGATGTAGGGTGTTTTTTTACGCGCAATATAGTCAATTATTTGCTCTTTGGAGAGTGCCACCAACTCTTCGTATACATGCTCGTGTGTCCAATCCAAACGCTTAGCCAGCATATCTTCGTTGATATACGCAGGGTCGGTAAATAATCCGGTGTATGACCGCAGCAAAATATGAATCAGCTTTTCCTGATTGGGCGTTTGCTGAAATTTATACAAACCATCTTTGTCAACCACAAATATCACCCGCGATGAACTGTCTTGCTCGTCGGTAAGTTCTATATATCCAGCTTGTTGTAGTAGTTTAAGCGCATTGTAGGTAATCAGAATTGGCAATTTAAACCTTATACAAAAGTCGGTAATATCAAAAGCAAAAACCCGTTCGAGTCCCGACCCCACGCCAATTTGATAATAATTGCACAGCGATTCGTAGGCTTTAATTACCACTTCCTTTCCCGGAAAGGAATCGCTCACGCGCTTGCGCATTTTTACGGCGTCGCCATTGTTGTAAAGCAGCACTGCAAAAGCCTTTTGTTCATCGCGTCCGGCACGACCAGCTTCCTGAAAATAAGCTTCGAGTGAGTCAGGCAAATCCAAATGCACTACGGTGCGCACTTCGGCTTTGTCAATGCCCATGCCAAAAGCATTGGTGGATACAATAACGCGCGTATCGCCATTTTTCCAACGTCGCTGCCTTTCGTCTTTGGTTTCGTTTTTCAGTCCGGCATGAAAATGCTCTGCTGCTATGCCATTTTGAACCAGAAACTCAGCTACTTCTTTGGTTTTTTTCCGGTTGCGCACATACACCACCGAGGTGCCAGGCACATTATGCAGTATTTTCAGCAGGTATTCGTCCTTGTTTTCGGTAGTACGCACCACGTAAGCCAGGTTAGAGCGTGAGAAACTTTTCTGAAAAAGGTTTTTTTCGCGGAAATGCAGTTTCTCCTGAATATCGTCCACTACTTCGGGTGTGGCAGTGGCAGTGAGGGCTAACACAGGAACATCGGGTAGTATTTCACGAATATCGGCAATGCGGAGGTACGAAGGCCGAAAATCGTAGCCCCACTGCGAGATGCAGTGCGATTCATCCACCGCTATCATACAAACGCGTGTTTGACTGATTTTTTCTAAAAAAATAGCTGTAGCCAATCGTTCGGGCGAAACGTAAAGGAATTTATAAGCTTCGAAAACACAATTATCAAGCGTAAGCAGAATGTCATCGTTGCTCATACCTGAGTATATGGCAGCTGCACGTATGTTTCGCTTTTTCAGGTTTTCCACCTGGTCTTTCATAAGTGCAATAAGGGGCGTAACCACTATACAAACCCCATCCATAACCATAGCAGGCACCTGAAATGTAAGTGACTTGCCACCACCCGTTGGCATTAGTCCGAGCGTATCTTTACCTGAAGCAATACTCTGGATAATATCGGCCTGAAGTGCTCTAAAAGCATCGTAGCCCCAATATTGTTTCAGTATGGAAAGAAATTGCTGCATTTAAAAAATATCAGTTTAAAAACCACAATCTAATTGATTGCTCTAATTTTAAAATCTATTTGTTTTTGGACGCTGTCGGTTATCGTATAAACTCAATATCACAACTTTATTTTTTCTAATTTGGTAGAAAATTGTTATTTGTTTCACAACTACAAACCCTCTGATGTT
>CAIWIS010000044.1 GCA_903912795.1 uncultured Bacteroidales bacterium | reverse complement strand
TACAATTAATAAAATTATCATACGAAGAACTACTAGACAATACCAGAGAGCTTGCAATGGATGCTTTACCTGGCATTATTGTACCGCTATAAGTTATTTCATTATTATGTATTATACAATCGCTAAAAGTCGCAGAAGTTCCGGTTAAACCTGCGGTGTTCGGGTGATTGGTAGTTAAAACCATACCCCTTAAATTATCTGTTGTACCAGCAGTTCCTGAATTTGAAATTGTTGCCACATTATTTCGGAAAATACAACCACTAACCGATACAACTATATTGTTTGTAGCAGGAAAATTCACCTCCAAATATGGTACAACTTTTATGTCGGTTGAAGATGTAGAGGTTGTAACGTAGGTTAATGATACATTATTCTTTTCAATCAGGTTATTTTTGAACGTACCCAATACTTTGAGCAAGCAACCGCCATTGCCATTAGTATATGCAGTTGTTGCTCCGTAGGATAAACTAGAACCAGTAAATACACAATTTTGGACAGTTTGCCCAATAGGCGAAATATAAGTAGTCATACTGGTTCCACCATTTACTGCTCCGGTATGAGTTATGGTAAAACCATCAAAAATTGCTGAAGAACCATTTATGGCTGTTCCGCCTCTGGTTGAAGTGAATGTAGTTGGATATTGAAATTCCCAAGATTCTACAATACCATTCCCGTCATTATCGTACATAGGGCGTTGGCTGGGTGATGACTCAGTGCCGTAACAACTACCATAAAAATTATCTAAATATCCTACGACCCATAAACTTGATTGTGAAGGGATATTTCCTTTGATATAAATATTATCGACAACTGCATCTGCCAAAAATCCAGCTGTCACGGTTGCTATAGTGACAAGACTTAGAGTTAATGTAGTGCCACTTATAGCAGTAACAGTAGTGTTTGATGCTAAACCAGTTCCTGAAATAGCATCCCCGACTAAAATAAGTGGATTTGATACAGATAATGTAATGGTGGTTGATCCGGTATTCCAACTTGCACCAGCAGAAGTTACAAAAGGAGCACCACTCCTAGAAATAGTTACAACACCAGGTGAACCTACAGCAGTGAAGGCTGACCATGTTTGAAAAGCATTATTCCAGCTTGATCCATCATTGGTTCCAGCAGCTAATCCGATGTTTACATAATAAGTCGCAGCATTAGCTGTCTCTTGAAAAAGTGCAGCGAAAAGCAAAAATGTAATTAGTTTTTTCATTGTAGATAACTTTTAATTATGACTTAGTTGTTTTTGATTTCATTTTTCTCCTAAAATACGATGCAAAATTACTTATGAATCCAAAAAACCACTTTCTCTGATGTTGAAAAGACTTTCAATCATGTTGAATAATATTATATTTTGCAAAAAAACGATTTCGAATTTATTTTTGAGAAGTTTCATCCCAATGAGTAAAAAAAATACCGCACTATTTCTAGAGCGGTATTTAATGACAGAGTTCTATTTTGGCATTAATTAAAACCTGGATTGTTTACGTGGTTGAGTTTAAAATTCACATCCATCTCCTTTTGCGGAATAGGGAATAATTCATGTTTACCTTTCACAAAATTGGTTGGAGCTGCATAACTTGAAATTACATAAGTTGTTTTCATATTTTGAATAGCTTCATACAAAATGCCCCAACGAATTAAGTCGTATTTTCGGGTACCTTCGTAACAAAGCTCAAAACAACGTTCCCAATAAAGTGCAGTACGGAATTTACCTTGATTGTCGGCATCGGGAATGAAAGGAAGTAACTTCGGAGTCAACACATTATTCACTTTATTCTTAGGCTGATATAGAGTTGTATAATTCGAAAAATCCTGACTTAGAAGAGTTGCATTACTTCGGGCTCTTACTATATTAAGAGCATCAATCGCCTCAGAAGTACGACCCACTTCGTTTAATGCCTCAGCATACATCAAAATAACATCGGCATAACGGAGTAAACAAAAATTCGCATCAGTGTTATTTGGGTCTTTGGCCGGGTATGACATCCATTGCCGACGCCATTTGCCCGGGTAATAAGCATATTTATTAGTAGATGCAACAGAATCGCTAGCAGGCGTTACGGAGTATTTACATATGTTTGTAACACGACGAATATCAGCGACTTCGTACCATTCATCCCATTCGGGAAGTACCCTAAAATACGAATTGGCTCTTCCATATTTACTGGCAGCGTCGGTAAGTGGACCTATACCAGCACCCCAGTTACCCGCATCTTCCTGATCGCCGGTAGATGTATAGAATGCAATTTCAAATAAACTTTCCTGTGAACTCAATATACCAGCGCTGTTGTTTTTAAAAAACTGATAATAGTTTGTAAATAAACTATGATATCCATTCAGTTGAAATGCCGCATATTCATCAATAATGGCATTAAAATAAGCAGCTCTTTTTGTATCATCAGTACGAGTAAGTGTACCATTTATTTTCAGACTGTAACCAGCTCGGGATAATAATACGCGCATCAACAAAGCCCGTGCGGCACCCTGTGTTGCACGTTCGGGGCTGCTTCCTGCTTTTGCCCAAGGGAGTTTTGTTTTAGCAATATTCAAATCAGCCACAATCTGATTGTAAATAGTATCTCTATCGACACGCGAATTATAGGCATCTCCGATACTACTTGAAGAAGTGGTTTTGTAAGGAACATCACCCCAATACCTAACTAAATCGTAACTCAATAAAGCCCTCAGAAAATGAGCTTCGCCATCGTATTGGGATAATAAAGCTGAATCTGCACTTGTTTTATATGGGATTTTATAAATATTTTCAATGGCAAGGTTTGCGCGGTCAATTCCCTGATATTTATACATCCACATTTCACCAAGATTCGTATTTCCGGGGGTAAACATGTAATGTGAGAGATCACGTTTTGAGTTATCGGTTGCTGTTCCGGAAACATAATAATTATCGTCTGAAGTTTGAACGTACATTTCACTGGTTCCGTAATGTTTTAGTTTCGACAAATCGTCGTAAATTCCAACAATAGCCATTTTGGCATTGGTAGGATTGCTAAAAAAGCTGGCACTTGCAATATAAGAGGAGGGTGTTTCTGTCAAAATATCAGCACAAGATGTAAAAAATAAAATCAGCAGAAATCCTGAAAATATGAACTTATATATTGTTTTCATAAAATACTTATTTGAATGATTGGATGTTTTAAAAATTCAGATTAATCCCTACAGTTATTGTGCGACTGCGTGGATAAGCACCCCAATCGACACCTGGAGTTAAACCAGTAGAGTTTCGGGTACTTGTTTCAGGGTCGAAACCTGTGTAGTTCGTAAATGTGTACAGATTATTGGCTGTGGCATAAAGTCTGCACTTTGTTATCCCTACTTTCGAAAGTAATTTTTTAGGTAATATGTAGCCTAATGTGACATTATTGATTCTAAGAAATGAACCATCTTCCACACCATACGATGTAATATACGTATCGTTTCCTCCCATATTGAGGTAGGAGGCTATTGTTTTGCCAGCATTCAGATCAGCCAATTGAGTAGGATCGGTTATACGTGCACCATTGGCATCGATTGTAACCCAGCGATTGGATGAATTTACAACGTCGAGTGCATTTCGGTTAGCTATTCCAGTAACAGAATTATACATCTTAGTAGCATTCAATATATTACCTCCAACACTAAAGTTTACAAAAACACTTAAATCGAAGTTTTTATAAGTTAGAGTATTATTCATTCCACCATAAAACTTAGGAGCTGCATGGCCTATCACCGTACGATCGGCATCAGTTATTTTTCCATCAGGAATTGGATTTCCATTTGCATCCACTGCGCCAGCTATGTCTTGATATTTCCAGAATCCGGGTTGTGGCATTTTTCTTGAATCATAAGGTATTTCTGTTTTCAAGGTATAAGTTTGCGAAGTTGTATTATAGTCGAAATCACTTACCTGATATAAACCATTAATTTTATACCCATACATTTCACCTATCGGCTGCCCTACTTTTACAATATAGTCAGTTTGACCAAAACCAAATCCCGACTCTTGCTGGAAAGATTGCTCGCCTGATAAGGCAATAATTTTGTTTTCATTATGGGAAATATTGAAATTTGTAATCCATTGAAAAGTTCTAGTTTTAATATTGATACTTGTTATGCTTAAATCAAAACCTTTGTTTTCAGTTTGCCCAATATTCTGAATCATGGTAGTATAACCCGAAGAAACCGGCAGTGTAGATTGCAAAAGTAATTGCGAACTACGGTTGATATAAAATTCTGGCGAAATAATTAATCGTTGATTAAAAAATCCCAAATCCAGACCCATATTCATAGTTTCGTTGGCTTCCCATTGAAGATTTTTATTTGGTATTTGATAAGGTGCATATCCTGTTGTAGTTGTGGTGCCAAAAGGTGCAGTGACAGAACCCATCAGTGCCAATGAACCATAATTATTTATTCGGTTATTTCCGGCATCACCATATCCAAACCGAACTTTCAAATCAGAGAAAATATCCAGTTCTTTGATGAATTTTTCTTCACTGGCACGCCAGGCAACCGAAGCTGATGGAAAAAATCCCCATTTTTTAGCAAACTTAGAGGAACCATCTGCACGATATGTAACTGTCAACATATATTTCTCAGCAAAATTATAATAAGCTCGGGCAAAAAATGAAAGTAATTTATTATCATCGTTGAAGTATGACTGTGGTATTCCTGGAGTTGCACCCAGCGACATATCATTTAGCCCGATAATATCATTGGGAAAATTATAAGAGCTTGCCTGAACAAATCGAGTCCATGTAGTTACATATTCCTGTCCAATCATGAAACTATATTTGTTTTTCCTGAAACTTCCGTCGTAAGTTAGGGTATTAGCAGTTTGAGTAGTTTGTGTGTCGGCGTTTTTAATCCAACCCTGAATACTGCTACGAAGAGCAGTCATATTTTGGGCTCCGAAAAAATCTGAATTTCGTTGAGCATTGTAGGACATTCCGATTGTATTCTTAAATGCCAAACCTTTCATAATTTTATATGTAAATCCCCCATTCAATTGAACAATTCGCTGTTCAGTGTTCTTTTGCTCCGAAGTTGCTGAGATAACTGGGTTTTGCATCACATTACCCGTAACAGCATCCAAGAGTGGGTCAATATTTAACGTTAGCAAATCGTTGTCATTTCCGGTGATTCCTATTGTAGGACGGTATTGAATTACCTGACTTAATGGGTTAAAATAAGTATTCCCCGATGAAGAACCTTGTCCGTATACTTTATTTTCTGTATAACTTACAGTAGCCGATGCGCTAAACTTATCATTAATCTGGTGATCTAACTTTAATCGGGCATTGCTTTTGGTAAGACCACTCGCCACCATTTGTCCCTGATCATTATTATACGAATAAGAAAGATTGTACTTTAATTTTCCTGCACCACCATCAATACTAATACGGTGGTTATGTGTATAAGCCGTTTGTCCAAACGCCCTATCTTGCCAGTTAATACCCTGCCGATTAGCATAATTAGTACCAATATCGGCAAAAGGTCCGTATATTTTTATGAAATTAGGGAGATCAGACTGAGATTTAAAATCTCGACGCTCATAATCCATCATTACAAACTCATAAGGACTCAAAATTGGCAATTTCTTAGCTAGTTGTTTTGCTCCGAAATAACCTTCATAGCTTATAGTTGTTTTGCTTGGAGTTCCTGATTTGGTGGTAACCACTACCACTCCGTTAGCTCCACGAGCGCCATAAATAGCCGTTGCAGAAGCATCTTTTAGAATATCAATGGATTCGATACTACCAGGGTCGATACTTGATAAGCCGTTTTCTGTTGGAAATCCATCAATAATATAAAGTGGATCATTGTTACCCGTTATGGATATTCCACCACGAACCCTAATTGATATTGATGCATCAGGACCTCCTTCTGTTTGACTTACCATTACTCCCGAAACCCTACCAGCTAATGCCTGAGCAATATTCGAAGTTGGAACTTTGGCCATTTCGGAAGCATCAACCGAAACCACTGAGCCCGTAATATCTTTTCGTTTCATGTTGCTATAACCTACTGCCACAACTTCATTCAGCTCGTTTGATGATGTTTCCAATATAGTATTAACAACTTTTTTATTCCCTATTTTTTCTTCTTTCGTTTTCATTCCAATAAAAGAGAAAACAAGCGTTGAAGTTGTCGAATCATCCACTTTTATGACGTAATATCCATCATAATTAGTAACTGTGCCTGTTTTAGTGCCTTTTACAAAAACATTTACCCCTGGCATTCCTTGATTTGTTTCATCAATAACTTTACCAGTTATTTCAACTTTTTGTTGTGCATTCACTGAATTATACAGTATAATTGCAATGATTAAAAGAATGGATCTTAATTTTTCCATATACGTATTATATTTATTCGTTTGATAATTTTTTTAATTAGAACTTTATTAGCTTTTCAGTTGGATCTTCGTCTTTGTATTTTTTACTGGTTTTATCCAATAATTTGAGCATATTTTCCTTTACCGTTTTGTAGTTAGGGTCGTTATATACATTCTTCTTCTCAGCTATATCTCCTTTCAAATCATATAATTCCCATTCATTGATATCATTGTAAAAATGAATCAGTTTATAACGATTGGTTCGAATTCCGTAATGCCGTTTCACACTATGCCAACCGGGATATTCGTAATAATGATAATATACAGCTTCGCGCCAATCTTCGGGCGTTTTTCCCTCAAAATCAAGTATTTGTTTCAGTGAGCATCCCTGAATTTCTTCAGGAATTTTTATTCCTGCATAGTCAAGTATGGTAGGGGCAATATCAATATTCATCGTTAATGCTTTCGTAATGCTCTGTGGTTTTATGGCTTTCGGATATCGAACCAAAAATGGAGTCCGCTGGCTTTCTTCGTACATAAACCGTTTGTCGAACCAACCATGTTCGCCCATATAAAATCCCTGGTCGGAGGTATAAATGATAATTGTATTATCCAACTCACCAATATCCTCAAGATATTTCATCAAACGCCCGATATTTTCATCAACTGCCAAAACTGTAGCCAAATAATCGCGCATATATTGCTGAAATTTCCACGATGTGAGTTCTTTTCCGCTCATCTTTCGGGTGCGGAATTCTTCGTTCCGTTGTTTAAAGGCTTCATTAAATTTTGCCCTTTCGTCAGGACTCATCCTGCTGTAATCTGCCCGAAGCTGAGTTAAGCCATCTTCTCTTTTATTGGCACGCGCAAAATCTGCTTTATTCTCGTTGTATCCTTTTATTTCATAATTCCCTTCCAAATCGGCAGGGTTGGCAATTTTCAACACTTCATCTTCCCACATATTGGTAGAGATATTCATTACCTGTTCTTTAGCCGCACTTCCCATACCTGAATGATTGTCAAAAAGGTTCTCTGGTTCAGGGAAAATGGTATTATTAAATATCCCCATGTGACGTGGAGCGGGTATCCAGTTCATGTGCGGCGCTTTGTGATTATAAATCATCGCAAAAGGTTTCTTTGGATCTCTGTTCTTTAGGAAGTTAATGGCTTTGTCGGTAATGATATCAGTAACATAACCTTTTTCTCTTATTTCTTTTCCATTTTCGATAAAATCAGGACTATAATATTCTCCCTGACCAATTAAAATACTCCAGAAATCGAATCCCTGTGGTTTGGAAATAAGATGCCATTTCCCAATCATAGCAGTTTGATAACCGCTTTCATGCAGCATTTTCGGGAAAGTAATCTGATTTCCATCAAAAGTTTTCGAATTGTCGGTAAAACCATTAATATGACTCATTTTTCCTGTAAGAATACATGCGCGCGAAGGTCCGGAAATAGAATTGGACACATAGCAATTGTCAAACCGCATTCCTTCATTGGCAATCCGATCAATATTCGGGGTCTGAATTAACTTGCTTCCATAACAACTCATGGCCTTATAACTATGATCATCAGTTACAATCAGGATAATATTGGGGCGTTTTTTTTCTGATTTTGTAGCATTTTGTATTGCAAATACTGCAACACCACCTACAGCCAATACAGGAAGAGTTATAGATATGGCTCTTTTGTTTTTCATCGAAAAATTTATTTAACTATTACTTTTTGTGACAGTCTGGCTCTTGAGTTTCGTATCGAAATGATATAAACGCCTTTCATAAAATCATGAATATCGAGCAGGTATGTTGAATCCAAGTCTGAAACCGATTTCATTATTTTACCATCCAATGAGCGGACATCTATATTAAATGGCTGATTGTCGGTAGATTCAATCTTGTATTGATTTGGAATATCAGTTCCCAAACAATGAAAAATATTATTTCCATCGGTCGAATCAATTTGTGTTGTTTGGTTTTTTAGTACAACATTATAGGATTTTCCTTCAGAAACTGTTAACTTCACTGTAGTTGTGTTTGTTCCATTTATTAACGTGAAGTTGGGATTTACACCATCTAACGTAAATAGCCCGTTTAAAACAATCTGATAATTAAACGAAATTCCAGGATCATAAAAGACTGCATCCGACATGCCATCAGTACTTGCAGCACTTCCACGTCGCATATCAGGGTCACTAATTGAAAGTTGAATCCGTGACGTATCAATTTGTTTCACCATAACCATAGATGGTGTATTCGCCTGATAAATCCACTGATCGGTAAGCGTTGTAGCATTATTAAAAATAGCATACGCCCAAACATTTTGCTCTGTTTGTTGCACAATATGAGCAATATTATCCTGACGAATAATTTTTATGGGTGAAGTGGCAGCCGTCTTGTATTTAGTTTCCTGAGCATCATTGCTTTTAAGGAGCATATAATATGTATATAATTGACTTTTAGGAGCATTTCCATGATTAATCACTGCCGAATATATAGTTCCATTCACATTTAAGTCAACATTTCCGGTCTTTACAATAAACCGATTTCCAAGGTTGTCGGCAATCACTGGAGTTATGAGTCCTGTTTGATTAGTGGTAACCGTTGTTCCATTTACTTTAATATTCTCTCCGGTCAATACTTCGTGTTGTAACAATGTAGTGTAGGTTGGTGCCGAAGTAATACTGTTTGTAACATTGCTTCCCAAGCAAATCAATGCATTGCCAAAACAAAATACAGATTTATATGCATAAAAAGATGTTTCGAACTTATTGTCATGCAATTTCATGGAGAACATCGAAGTTGAATCGTTCAGCGCAAGTCCACCCAGAAACGGCTCGTTGCTGAAATTGCGATCCGGTGTTGTACTAGTACAAGCTAAAGTAGCATTATTTAAATATTTTACAGTTGTGCCTGGTATTTTACCCCAGTCGAACGAAGCATTTAAAAATGCATTATTTCTGCGACCATCGGGTAACGAACTATATTCAATTTGTCCATAACTCAGGTATCTACCATAAGGGTTTTCAGAAATAGTCGATTCAAAATCCCAGATATATTTGCTAAACCCTTTAATGCTAGTATGTCGTAGTGTATCGCGACTAATCATTAAACCAGCATAGGGATAATAATCTTGTGATTTTGGTCCTTTTTCGGCTTTCACGCCCAATGCATGGGCTTTCAGGCAAAGTTCCATCTCGCCCAATGTTGATTTGAAAGTAATATCGGCAACCGTACGTCCAATTTGATTCAATACAGGATTAACAGTAGGTTGATATAAGCGTTCAAATGCAGCCAATAATTCAGTATCGGGGGTCGTTTTTGACAAAGCTAAATAAGCATAAGCCGGATACATTTCATCCAAAATTGTTATAGCATTCGGAAAACGACCACATCCGGCAGTAGGTACATCGTAAACCCCAGCAATTTTCCGGTATGTCAACAAGTTGTTTTTTAACTGTGTATAACTACTTTCGGAAAGTGCATAAGGGGTATTGTTAAACAAATAATAAACCAAACAGGCAACATAAAGTGCATGTGGATAATATGAACCTAAGTAAACGCCATTGTGATGGTAACCTGTAAAATCGGATTTAAAACAATCGGAATAGCCCTTTCCTGCTGCTATAGTATTGTTTAAATAATTTCTCAAATTATATAGAGCCGCAATTTTGGTTCGTGGGTCGGTTTGCATTAAAGCATAAGCCAGACGGGCTTGAGTTACCGTACGAATTACATCAGCATTATCGCCTGTATTGCTATAAGGACCCAAAACGTAGCCAAAAGTACACATCCACTTCAGGGTATTCATCTCACGTTGAAGGCGGGTTGTTGTTCCTAAATCATTGCGCATCAGAAACAATGAATGAATATAACCTCCATATCGGAGTTTTTCAAAACGGAGCGAACCCATTGCACTTCCATCGGCCCAACCTTGATTGTTCCACCAGTCATAAACATTCTGAATGGAAGTTTTACTTGCAACGGTTCCGTTCATTCGATAATCGAAAGCAAGCGGAATCAGTGCATTCTGACCAAAATCGCGAAAATATTCAATGGAAAGTCCATCTATCGTGCTACTTAGTTCTGCCTCATTAAAAAGTCCATCTCCCAGTATTGTCCCATCCGCCTGAGGTTGTAAATTTAATGAGGTATATGAAGTCTTTGCTCTGCTTATCCAGTTGGCCATAGCACTTTTACGTGCTTTAAACTGGGTATTTGTTGAAAATGCATTTGTTCCCAAATACCAGTTTTCAAGTCTTTTCAATATCGTATCTGCTCCAGCAGTTTCATCTGTTGTGGGTGTGGTGGCTAATGGAGAAATATTCATATTACGCAACGCTACATAATCATCCATAGCATCCGATGGGTTAATACCCTGTGCCACTTTAACCTGCAAATCCGACATACGTGTCCAGTCGCTGGTAGCAGGAAACTCCAAATAATCAAAATAGAATGTTCCGCTTCCAGCGGTAGGAGCTGCAATGGTCATGGTGGTACAAGCCGTTCTGTCATGTCCCATATCCGAAGTAAATTCAGCCCACATACAGCGCCAACCCACATAATTCAGATTAAAATCAATCTTACATTTTTGAATACCACCATTTGTTAGAAACGCAAAAGTAATTTTTTGAGTAGATGCAGTTGTGTTATAAATCCAACAGTTAATTCCACCTGCACTGGTTGTGGACGAAGTGTTTAATCCCGTAGGATTTGACACAGTCATTTTGGCGTTGGCCGTCCAATCCCAACGGAGTGATTTAACACCCAATTTATACTTATTCGATGCGTTTTGAAGAGTTCCGTAAGTAGTTGTAAAAATTGATGGTACCAATCCATCTTCAAAAGAATAGATTTGAGCATTTAGGTAGCAGGTAAAACCGACTAAAAGTATAAGTAACCGAAATATTCGTTTTTTCATTCTATAGTTTGATATAGCACATAACACCTTTAGCTATAAAAATCAATTTTCTTATTTAACATTTATATTATTCAATGTTACATTTTGTTTTACACGGGTATAATACACCCAACGAACAAATTTTACGTCGGATTTTAGGGCGTGTGTGTATACATTATTTTTGATCATTGAATTTGCTGAATTATAACTTGCTAATGTTGACCATTTTTTAAAATCAGCCGAACACTCTACTGCGAATTCACCTGCTATTGCATCTGGGGCTAATACCGCCAAGTTATAACTCAACTCTTTAGCTCCTGTATTGAAAGTGATATAAAATGACACTCCTTCATCGCCAAAATAAAGTGCATCAGTTCTTTTATAATCTATTCCATAACCTGACCATCCCTTTGGATTTGGGGTATTTACATCTAAAGGATTACTTTTTGAGAAAGACAAAGAAAAAGGCAATGTCGCAGTTTTAAGCTGATTTACAATTACTTGCCATGTTTTATTTCCTTCGTTTGGATTGCTCAGGTTAATGTTCTGAGGTTTTGTAAAATCTTTGATGACAGGAGTAGAATCGGACATGGTGGTACCAGTATTTAGCTTATATTTGAATTCTACGTTTTTAATATCGACAGTTTCGTCTACAATTGTTTCGATTTTGCCTGCACTATTTTTCAATAGAGTTTCGATTAATGAACCTTTTACTGAAAATGAAGTAAATACTTGTGAGAATGTAAATGTGGAAGTTGACAAAACAATGGCAAATAAAATTATTGCTTTTTTCATTTTTTTTTATTTTTAAAAAGTGGTGTTGATAATATGATTAATGTATTCTAAAGTCAAAAAAAATAAGGTAAGAATTTAGGAATTAACAAGAGCAATTCAGACAATTGCCCTTGTTGATAATAAACTAAAAAACAACCTTTTGAGAGAAAACACCTTTATTGTTAGTAAATCTAAGAATATATGCACCTTGTGACAATGGAATAAACTGACCATAGGTAATTTTAATGTCCTGAATTATTTTTCCAATGAATGAAATTACCTGAATTTGACCCTCATATTTTGAAATCACTCCGTTTGAATTCGTCGAAAAGATATTTGATAAATCATCGTTTACTTTAAGAGTTGTAGTTATTGAAGCATCGTATTCATAAGCACCAACCGAAGGGTTAGCCGTAACAAAATCTTTGTCAGCTTTGTCCTTAAGAATTCCTGTTATTGATGTAGCTGCTCCTTTTTGATATAAATAGGAGGTATTCGAACTAAGTCTCCAGTCTGCTTCATTAATTGCAGTAAGCTCTGTTCCTGCTGATTGAAAAGATCCAATTATATTGTCTGTCCCGTTCATAGGTGTTTTTTTAAACAATGGAGAATTCGAACCTGTATTTGATTTACTCAAATTGGTCTGATTTGTTGTTGCATTCCATACTGTTGTACCTGAAGGATCCCAGGATCCAGTTTTGGCAACATCTAAGTAATTATTACTGAAAACTGAACTTGTATTTTGTGCCGATGATGAATTCATGCTTACAGCAGAAGTAACCGATGTGCTAGATACAGTATTTTGATTATTCCAAAAAACATTATTGTATCCTTTATGAACAACATTGGTATTCTGCATCACATGCATACAAGAAACCATATTGGTTGTTTTGTTATTTGCAAACAAACAATTAGTGTACACATCGGATGTTAAGCTAGCACTGAAATTTAGACTACCTACAATACTTGCTCGCGAGGCTGTAGGATTACTCCCTCCACCGGTATAGTTAGCTTCATTGTTATGCACAATACAATCACTAATGCTAACCGATGATACTACACTATTGGCAGTAATGTTTAGAATCATACCTTTTAGATTTGTAACTGCGGTACCGCTAGTATTTGAGATTGTCACTTTATTATTTCTAAAAATACTACCACTAATAACTACAGATGAAGTTGGTGTGGGGACATCCAATATTGGGGCAATTTTAATATCTACAGTACTATAAGTAACTGAAACATTATTTTTTTCAACTAAATTATTCTTAAACGTACCAAGGGTTTTTATTAAACAACCACCATTGTTTTGAGCCATATTGGTGTATGAAATACTACTCCCTGTAAATACACAATTTTGAACAGTACTACCTGCGGGAGAAATAAGTGTTGTAAACATAGAATTATCTCTTGTACCAGTATGGGTTATAGTAAAACCATCGAGTATTGCAGCCGAACTATTTATAGCAGTAGCATTATTACCGGAAGTAAAGACCGTTGGAAAGAGAAATTCCCATGGTTCTGTAATGCCATTTCCATCATTGTCATTCAATGGTCTTTGAGTAGGATTTGATTCTGTTCCGGCAAAACTACCATAATAATTATCGACACTCATAGTCCAAGCAGACCCAGGGTATGAAATTGCACCTTTAATGTAAACTTCATCCACTCCAGCATTATTGTTTGCGGCTGTTGTAGCTGCATCCAATGACTTAAATGCATCTGTCCACGATGATCCATCATTTGCACCAGTTGCTAATCCGATATTTACATAATACGTAGTAGCATTTGCCGAAGCAAAACTTATGGCTATATATGCCATTATAGTTATTAGTTTTTTCATAAAGTACTTTTTGTTAGTTGTTTAAATATTTATAATTTGATTTTTTGAGTTGATACTTCATTCTCAGATGTTAACCGAAGCAAATAACATCCTGCAGGCAATGTAATTTTTTGTTCGTTCATCACATTCCCATTCCAAATCACCGAACCATTCAAATTGAAAACCTGAAGCTTCCCTTGTTGTTTGGAAATAATTTGAGCATTTTGAATATAGGCAATATTCGTTACGTTTTGATTTACAGGAATAACAGCATTGACAGTCACATATTCATAAGCTCCAACAGTTGGAGGTGTTGCAAAAGGAATTCCTGCTTTGTCGGTCAGAATTGTAGTGGTCATTCCTTTTTTAACTAGGTAAGAATTAGCATTCACACGCCAGTCAGCTTGTGCAATGGCAATAGAATCGACACTTCCGGCTATACGGTTACAACCCACTAAAGTTGTAGGCATTTTAAATCGGGGAGCAGTTATAGAATCAGGATTAGATACATTGGAAAAAGTCAAATCGAAAACATTATTTGCTGTATAAATATTTGAAGTATATCCACCAGCGTTTCCTTTATTCATTAAATTATACCCAATTCTCCCTGTTGTAACGCTAGAATTAATAAACAGATTTTTTACAACAGTTTTCAACCCTAAGCTATCAACTTGATTATTCCACAAAGCATTGTTCAATACGTTATTTACAAGCACATTGTTATTGTAAATAAATACTCCTCCTTTTGCTGAATTATGCATTTTATTGTTGGCAATTGTACAATTCACAATAGAATCAGTCACTGCTACTGATGAAAGCCCTGCTGTACCAACTATACAACCCGAAGTCATGATTGGAGTAGCTGTTCCACCTCCACCGGTATAAACTGTTTCATTATTATATATCAAACAGTTACTTAATAGGCATTTTCCGGCTACACCTCCATATATATTAATCAATGTACCCTTAACACTGGCAGTAGCTCCTGCTGTAGAAGCAGTACAATCAATAATTGCTTTATTGTTACGGAAAGTACATCCAATAATATTAGTTCCACCTGCCATACTCATACCTGGGCAAAAGTATTTATCGGCAGTTGTATTTACAATAGTTGTTATTGTATTTTTCTCGAACATACAGTTTTTAAATAATCCGACTGCTCTGACAAAAATTCCATCATAACCTGATGTACCGGTAATGGTAATATTCACCAAACTATTTTTTACAATATTGTTCTGGAAAGTTCCACCAACGGCACCAACAATAGATGTCATAATTCCGGTGGTTTTTGTTCCCACATGTGTAATGGTAAAACCATCAAAAATGCTTGCTGCAAGGGTAAGCGCATTGTTTGGATTGGTACTGCTGATGATGGTAGGATATTGAAATTCCCAGGGTTCAATCACTCCATTTCCGTCCACATCTATCATGGCGCGTGTTGCCGGGGTTTCACCATCAATACCCTGAAAGCTTCCGTAAACATTCACATCGTTTGTAGCTCTGATTACTAACGATGACCCCGGATATGAAAGGGTACCTCCTTTTACATAAATATCATCGGTACCTGAATTGGCATCTGCCAAAACCTGAGCTTGTTCAATATTCTTAACAGCAGTTGCCCAGGTTAAACCATTAGCTGTACTTGAACCACCTGTTGGATCAACATGAAAAACGGTTGCATTTGATGTTCCAACAATAAGTGCACAATTAACTAAAAGAGTAAATAGTTTTTTCATAAAATAGAATTATAAAGTTACTTATTCGTAATTCAATAAAATTTTAAATCATATAACATTGCAAAAATACGAATGTAATTCATTCGTTGACTTTCTCTAGTGTTGAAATAATTTTCAATCACGTTGATTTTGATAAAAACGATATGTTTTTGATTGATTTAACTGATAGGGTAACATAATTTGAAATTCAGATATCTAATTATTAAACAGGCAATTAAGTAAAAATAATTTTTTATTTAGAGTTTAACCATTGAACGGAAAGCGAAAATTTAATTTATGATTATTCTTACATAATACTTTTTACATTTTGTTTAAAAAAATTAGATAGCTTTTTCCTTCCACTACTTCCAAAGCAATTTTTGTTGATTTTTCGGTCGTTGTAATTAAAAAATCAGAGTTCTCAATATCCAATTGATATCGACCATTCAAAGTTATTTCATACTTAAATGAGCCACTGGCTGCTTCTTCTACTTCTTTTTTCATAGTACTAAGATTTGTAACGCTTGAGCGGTGCATATCGGGATCGGTTAGAGATAGCATTAACCTAGAATTGCCTAGTTCTTTCAGCATTACGATTGAAGGAGTATTCACCTGTTGAATCCATTTGTCGTTAAATGCATTTGAGGCATCATAGATGGCATAACTACAGGTTTTCTCATCGCGGTTGCTTACAATATGTGCTACTTCATCCTGGCGAATGATGGAAATCGGATTGGTTTTGGAATTGCTGTATTTTTTTACCTGAGCATCATTTGGCTGAAGCAACATATAGTAGCCGTATGTCTTATTTTGTGGAGCAAAACCATGATTAATAATTGAAGTAGCCATACTATCAGTTTTGTTGACATCCACCAAGCCCGATTTCACGATATAGATATTTCCAATGTTATCTTTGAGAATTGGGTTTTCGAGATTATTCCAATTTTTATTCAGACTTTTCCCATTCAATTTTACGTTATTTCCGTCTCTAAACTCTTGCTGAAAAAGTGTTGTTTCAGTACGAACCGATTTTGAACTATCACAGATATTACTTCCTACGCAAACCAACACATTTCCAAAACATAAAACAGATTTATTTGCCGAAAACGTTTTATCGTAGGCATTATCGTGCAGTTGCATCGAAAACATGGATGTTGAATCATTTAGAGCAGTTCCACCTAAAAAAGCTTTGTCGGAAAAATTGCGATGTGTTTGTTTAAATACCATTTCTGATGGTAACAAATGTTTGGTAGTTGTACCCGGAAGTCGACTCCAATCCCATTGGTTGTTTTCAAAGTTATTGTTTCTTTGACCGGTTATCAGGTTGGTATATTCAATTTGCCCGTAACTCAGGTACCGTCCATACAGGTTTTCGGTGGCCGACGATTCGTAATCCCACACATATTTGCTAAAACCTTTTATCGCGATATGGTTTTTCTCACTTCGATGAACCATTAAACCAGAATAAGGCATAAAGAAAGCTGCCTTTGGCGAAGTTTCGGCAGCCACATTCAAGGCTGCTGCTTGCAAACAAAGTGCTGTTTCACCCAAAGTAGTACGCAGACAAATACCGGTATTGGCAGAGTTGAGATTCTCTTTTATGGGCGATTCGTTTGGTTTCCAGATCCGTCCAAATGCTGCAAGCAATTCCGATTCTTGCTGTTTTTTGGATAATGCTAAGTATGCAAAAGCAGGCAAAGTTTCGTCTAGAAATTGCCCCCCTAGCGGAAAACGACCACAAGTAGAAACCGGTGCATCATACACCGAACAAACATTGCGGTATGTGAGTAAGCAATTTTTTAAAGTGGAATACACCTCATCCGACAGGGCATAAGGGGTATCGTGCAGTAAATAAAAGATCAACGAAGCGGTGTAGAGTGCTTCAGGATAATACTGTGTGAAATAAGTCCCAGCGTGATGAAATCCAGAATAATCAGACTTAAATGTTTCGGAAAATCCCGGAGAAATGGCAAAAGCATTATTGAAATAACGTTTCAACGACAGAAGTATAGAAGCACGTTTCTCTGGAATTGGTTGCATTAAAGCATACATCATTTTAGCAATTGCCAGCGAACGGATATCATCGGCATTTTCGCCAATTTTTTCATTTTCAGGGCTAAGTGCCCCAATTTTCCCCATCCAGTTGAACGTATTAAGTTCGCGAGCTAATCGTTCGGCTCCTAACTCATTGCGCATTATAAATATAGAATGGAAATAACCCGCACTGCGAAGTTTTTCGAAGTTAATGCCACCCATTGCACTTCCATCAGCCCAGCCCTGATCGTTCATCCAGTCAATCATATTAAGGTAACGGGTTTTACTCAATTCCGTTTTATTTAATCCAAAATCATACGCAAGTGGAAGCATACTACCAGAAGTGATATCCTTGAACTTTCGAACGTTAATTCCGTCGATTTTTGCTGGCATATTTTCCGGAAAAAGTCCTGCGCCCAACACCGTGCCATCGGTTGCTACTGTGAGGTTCAAATCGTTCAAGTTGTGCGTTAAACCAAACTTTATTTGTCGTTCAACTGCAGCTCTGCGAGTTTGGTATACAGGTATTGCAGAAAAACTTTCCGAAGGGAAATACCACGCATCCAATCGGTTGATAATAATTTCGGCAGCTGCAAGTTCGGTTGGTGTTGCGGTAGTCAAAGCTTTCAACTCCGTTGATTGTCTTACTCCCTGATAATTAGAAATTACGGGACTTTGGTCTACTTTATATTGTGCATCAGACATTCTGTCCCACTTTACTGATTTCTGAAATTCCAAATAATCAAAATAGATAGTCCCTTTACCCACAGCTGGAGCTTCCACTATCAACTTTGTCAGCACCGATTTATCTTTAGCCATATCGCGGACAAAGGAAGTCAATAGACATCGCCAGCCTTTAAAATTCAGGTTGAAATCCAAATGACATTTCGCTTGGTCGGTATTATCCGAAAAAGTAAAAACTAACTTCGATTCCGTAGGCACAGTATTATACACCCATAAATAAATACCGCCATCCCTGTTTTTTGAAGCCTCTTCCAGTCCTGTTGGATTGTCAAGCGTGAGCTTTGAACTGGTTTCCCAGTCCCAACACAATGATTTAATACCCAATTTGAATTTCGTTTGCGAAACAGACAAACTGCCATTGCTGGTTGTAAAAACTGTTGGCACAACTTCATCCTCGAACGAGTAGATTTGAGCCTTTAAAATACCTGTAAAACTGGCTAGAACAATTGTCAATGCTACAAAAATTTGTTTTTTCATATCAGATTCTATTGAATTCT
>CAIWIS010000043.1 GCA_903912795.1 uncultured Bacteroidales bacterium | reverse complement strand
TGCAACATTTGAAACAGAATGTCGTCCATCCTGTTTTTGGTTTTCGCTGTGAGTTTAATCAAAACATGCTTGTTAAACAACACAATAAGTTTGTTTAAAATTACAGCTCCAATTACAATAGAAATTGAAATTAGCCATTCTCTGACTGAATTTCCGTAGTAAATCTGTGAAAACATATCTTTTAGAAGTTAGAAGTTAGAAATTAGAAAATAAGTTACTTTGGTGTTCAATTATTAATTGTTAATTATTAATTGTTAATCATTAATTAAACTCCGTCGCATCGCTCGGCATACGCCAATCGCCTCGAGGCGATAGATTTATAGAACCTACTTTGGGTCCGTCGGGCATACAAGAACGTTTAAATTGCTGTTGAAAAAAGCGACGAACAAACACCTTGAGCCATTTTTCAATTGTTTCGGCATCATACATATCGTCAAAGGTTTTTTGAGCTAAAAACAAAATCTTTGCTGGCGAAAAGCCAAACCGTACAAAATAATAGAGGTAAAAATCGTGTAACTCATATGGTCCTACAAGATCTTCGGTTTTTTGTGAGATTTCGCCTTTTTCGTCGGCAGGCAGTAGCTCGGGACTAACGGGCGTGTCAATCACATCTTGCAAAATAATTTCGGAAAAAGCATCCAATTGATGCGAAGCCCAATCCACCAAGTAACGAACGAGCGTTTTGGGAACGCCACTATTTACGGCATACATCGACATGTGGTCGCCATTATATGTTGCCCAGCCAAGCGCCAATTCCGACAAATCGCCTGTACCTATCACCAAACCATTGTGTTTATTAGCTAAGTCCATAAGTATCTGAGTTCGTTCACGGGCTTGCGTATTCTCGTATGTTACATCATGTTGCTTCACATCATGTTCAATATCATTGAAATGTTGCACACAAGCATTGGCAATATTAATTTCTTTCACCGTAATGCCGAGTGATTTCATTAAACTCAAAGCATTGGTATAGGTGCGATTGGTAGTTCCAAAACCTGGCATGGTAACTCCTATAATGCGTTTTCGGTCAAATCCCAATTTGTCGGCAGTTTTAATGCAAACCAACAAAGCCAAAGTTGAATCCAACCCTCCCGAAATACCTATT
Source organism: uncultured Bacteroidales bacterium (assembly GCA_903912795.1). GTDB lineage: Bacteria > Bacteroidota > Bacteroidia > Bacteroidales > Paludibacteraceae > Paludibacter. The sequence goes on along the minus strand of CAIWIS010000043.1, from coordinate 6,071 downwards.
AAAAGTGTTTCGGCTTGGGTATGCCTCCAGCGTTTAGCCAAACCACCCATTTGAATCGAAAAAATCTCTTCACAGCTGGCTTGACGGTTTACTAACGAAGGCACAAAAGGATGTTTATCAAAAGTACGTTGTAAATCAGCAATTTCAAATTTAACCGAATCGAAATGAATAATCCGATATGTTTGAGTCGATTTTGAATTTGAAAAGTTTGAATTTCGTAAACGTTCGGCTTGCAATCGTTCTACATCTACTTCGCTCACAACAAGTTGCGACTCATACGAAAAACGCTCCGAAGCAGCAACAATTTTACCATTTTCGGCAATCAGTGCATTTCCGGCATATACCACATCGGTAGTGGACTCGCCTGCTCCCGCCGAAGCATAAATATAACCAGCATTGCATCGTGCTGATTGTTGTTCAATAAGTTGACGTAAATAAGCGTGTTTTCCAATGAGTTCGTTGGTAGCCGAAAGGTTGAAAATAAGCTCGGCACCTTGCAATACATGTTGCGAACTTGGCGGAATTGGCACCCAAAGATCTTCGCACAGCTCAATGGCAAACGAAAAATTGCCATCCGAAAAAAGAATATCCGTTCCAAAAGGAACCACTTCGTCAGCAATTTTAATTTCAGCTATGTTTGTTGCTAATGCCGATGCAAACCAACGCTTTTCGTAAAATTCGTTGTTATTAGGCAAGTTCGTTTTGGGCACAACACCCAATAGTTTACCACTTTGCATCACCACAGCCACATTAAAAAGCTGATTAGAAATACGTAATGGCATACCTACTATAAGCACACATTGCGTATTATAAGTTTGCAATTGTAAATTATGTAACTCTTGTAATGCATCCGTAAGTAGCTGTTGCTGCAAAAACAAATCAGCACAAGTATAACCAGTTATGCTAAGCTCCGGAAAGCAAACAACCTGTACTTGCTTTTTATCAGCTTCTTTGGCCATTTCAGCAATTTTCGAAACATTAAAAGCACAATCAGCCACTCGCAATTCAGGTATAGCTGCCGCCACTCGTATAAAACCGTAATTCATCTTCGTTATTTTATTTACCATTTTGTCATTTACTTATCGGCTTGCCGCTTGGCTCGCCAAGAATCTACTATTTGTGACATCATTACATCATCAAATCTTCTCATCACCAAATTACCAAATCATGATATCTTGTCCCTGCCAGTTCCGATATGTCGGAAATGTATCGGGATCACCACATCACTCATTTTCCATATCCCCCAAATAAATTTCCAGTGACTTGGCCGAAATGCGAATTTCGGCAATAACCAAGCTTAATGATATTATTAAAAGGATTAATGCAACGGCAAAAATATAAGCCGATACTGTTTGCATACCAATGTATATAAAAAACATAGTTGCTACACAAAGCAAAAGGCTGCCTACGCCACTCAACTGCATATTTTTGGTTAAGTACAGTCGTCGGCGTAAGTTCATAATTTGAGCTCGTGTTATGGCCGAATGGTCGAGCATATATTTATCTTTGAGCGTTCGCACCAACTGTGCATACGATAAAAAACGGTTGGTATAAGCCAGTAGCAATAACGATATAGCTGAAAATAAGAATGTTGGCGTAATTAACGTAAGTTCTTGCATGGCGTTTCGTGTTTTGCGTTTCGTGTTTATTATTTGGTTACAAAGATAATTAAACTTTTATACATCAGAATCAATTTGTATTTTTGCAAAAAATATTAGTTAGTTTATAAGTTTTGTATTTTCGACCCCCATACCCCCAAAGGGGGCTAAAGAGTCCAATTAAGGGATTAATTCCATTATATCGAAAAATCAAAAACTACGTCTTAAAGCCCCCATTCGGGGGTTTGGGGGTCATATTTAAAACATAACATTTAATATTATCTACTACTTATAATTACTTTTATAACAAGATTTTTTGTTTAATTTTTAAAAAAATGGAAAACACTGCAATTGGAGCCTGTACATGGCCAGGAAACGATGAATTAATGTTGGCATATCACAACCATGAATGGGGAGTGCCACTTCACGACGATGCTAAATTGTTTGAATTTTTGGTGTTAGATGCATTTCAGGCTGGATTAAGTTGGAAAACAATACTCCACAAGCGCGAAAATTTTAGGCAAGCATTTGATAATTTTGAAGCTGAAAAGATTGCGGTTTACACCGAGGATAAGATTCAGGAACTAATACTTGATGCGTCAATTATTCGTAACAGAGGAAAAATCCGTTCGACAGTGAGAAATGCACAATTATTTTTAGAAATTCAACAAGAATACGGCAGTTTCAGTGCTTATATTTGGCAATTTACAAACCACAAAACCATTGTAAACCATTTTACACAAAATTCGGAAATTCCAGTCAAAACACCCGAATCGGACGCCATGAGCAAAGATTTAATGAAACGAGGATTCAAGTTTGTAGGTTCCACTATTTGCTATGCATTTATGCAAGCTGCCGGAATGGTAAACGATCATTTAAAAAATTGCCCACAACATGCTAAGTGTAGCAAACAATAATTATCTTTGTATTATAAAGCAATAATAAATAACAATAATGAACCAAGATAACGAAGCCAAAATTTCATTTATAAATAAGCTTTGTAAAAATACCCTTATGGAACATTTGGGTATGCAATTTACTGAGCTAACTGCCGGAAGGGTTGTGGCCACAATGCCTGTTGATCAACGCACTGTGCAGCCCTTAGGTCGATTGCATGGTGGTGCTACTATGGCGCTTGCCGAATCAATTGGCAGTATTGGTTCTTCATTTTTAGTCGATACCGAAAAGTTTCATGTATTGGGAGTTGAAATTAGCGGTAGCCATATTGGCACTACAACCGAAGACGAAGTAATTGCCATTGGCACAATTATTCATCAAGGAAAATCATCGCATGTTTGGGAAATAAAAGTTCAGGACAAACATCAAAAACTGATATCGCTTTGTAGGCTCTCATGTCGCATTATTCCAATAAAAAAATAATGGATAGTCAAAATAATTTTTTCCATTCGTTAGCGGCCCTGCATTATGTGTGTCAGCATCAACATATACCGTTTGTGTCGTATCGTTTGCCTTTACACGCAGCCATTACCACACTTGTGCAATATCAATCGCAACCTGCAACAATTAAAAAACCCGAAGAACTGAATAAAGCCGAGGGTTTTGTGTTTTCGCCTTTCACTGAGAATAACGAACAGAAAACCATAGTATTAAAACCAGATTTAAAGTTCAAGGACAACAATATTTCAACGGAATTTATCTCAGAATTAAGCACTTGCAATTTATTCATCGATAATACTGTTTTAAAAAACAAAACTATATCAACATCAAAGATTGATTTTGAAAATTGTGTACAACATGCTGTTGAAGCTATAAAAAAAGGCGAATTCCGTAAAGTAGTTGTTTCGAAAATACAAAACATCGATTTGCCCAACAATTTTTCAGCGCCTCATTTATTCCAGAAACTTTGCGCCACTTACCCGCATGCTTATGTTTATTTCTTGCAACTTCAGGGAGCTGGATGCTGGATGGGGGCAACTCCCGAACCATTATTAACCACCGATGGAGATCAAATGCAAACAGTATCGCTTGCGGGTACACAACAAGCCACAAATAGGACAATCGACGAATATAGCTGGACCGACAAAGAGATTGAGGAACAAGAAATTGTAACCAATTTTGTTGAAAAAGTATTACAAGAATCGGGTATTCAAAATTACTCAAAATCAAAAACAGAGAACTACAAAGCGGCCAACTTAATTCATTTAAAATCAAGCTTTACTTTTGAATATAGTACAACCAAAAACAAACTCTCAAAACTCATTCAAGCCCTCCACCCTACCCCTTCGGTTGGTGGCTTACCTCGCTACAAAGCTATACAATTTATAAATGCCCACGAAAAACACAACAGAGCCTACTACACAGGCTTTTTGGGAGGTATATCAGCCAGCGAAGGAGTAAATTTATTTGTAAATTTGCGTTGTATGCAATTAACAAACACCTATTTAACGCTTTACAGTGGTGCCGGAATCACAGCATCGTCCGTTCCCGAAAAAGAATGGGATGAAACCGAAAACAAGCTAATGACACTAAAACAAGTCCTATTTTCTTCGTAAATCTAGCTTAATTTTTGTAACTTTGGCGCTTCAAAAAAAAGAGAATAAAAAAACAAATTTCAATATCAAAATATGAGTCAATCGAAAAAAAACATTGCCATTGTTGCCGGCGGCGATTCGTCGGAAGTAGTAGTATCGCTCAAAAGTGCTGCTGGTCTGTATTCGTTTATGGACAAAGACCGTTATAATCTATTTATAATAACCATAGTAGGTAACGTTTGGCAAGTGGAATTTTCCGATACCGAAAAGATTGAAATTGATAAAAATGATTTTAGTTTTGTACGCGAAGGCAACAAAACAAACTTCGACTTTGCCTATATCACCATACATGGTACTCCTGGCGAAAATGGAATTTTACAAGGTTATTTCGAATTAATTGGCTTACCATATTCATGCTGTGGCGTGTTGGCAGCTGCTATTACTTTCAATAAATTTACTTGCAATCAATACCTGAAAGGCTTTGGAGTAAAAGTTTCCGAATCGTTGGTGCTTCGCAAAGGTCAAACTGTTACAAACGAAGATGTAGCTACGAAAATTGGCTTTCCTTGTTTTATCAAACCCAATGTCGGTGGAAGTAGTTTTGGAGTAACCAAAGTGAAATCGATTGACCAAGTTCAACCCGCCATTGCGCATGCTTTTGCCGAAGGCGACGAAGTGATGATTGAAGCATTTTTGGCAGGTACCGAAATTACCTGTGGTATTTATAAAACAAAAACAAAAGCACAAGTTTTGCCTGTAACCGAAGTAGTTAGCGAAAATGAATTTTTTGATTATGATGCCAAATACAAAGGCCAAGTTCAGGAAATTACTCCCGCTCGCATTAGCCCCGAACTTACCAACCGTGTACAGCAACTCACTTCGGCTATTTACGACATACTCGACTGTAAAGGTATTGTTCGCATCGACTATATTATTTCGGAAGGCGATGTTATTAATTTACTCGAAGTAAATACCACTCCTGGCATGACCGCAACTAGTTTTATTCCCCAACAAGTTGCTGCAGCAGGCTTGGACATTAAAGATGTAATGACTGATATAATTGAGAATGAAATCATTTAACGAAATAACGCAGCTCGTAAGTACCGAAATTGAAAAACTCGACTGGACAATGCAGCCTGCGGGTTTGTATGAACCTATAGCTTATGTACTTGCACTGGGTGGCAAACGCATAAGACCTGCGCTTACATTAATGGCATGCAATCTTTTTAGCGATGAGATTGAAAATGCAGTTGCTCCAGCGTTAGGAATTGAGGTTTTTCATAATTTCACGCTGCTTCACGACGATATTATGGATCGAGCCGATATTCGCCGCGGTCGTCCTACAGTGCATAAAAAGTGGAACGACAATACCGCAATTCTTTCGGGCGACGTTATGCAAATAGCAGCTTATCAACTTATTGCACAAACTCCATCTGAACATTTAAAAGCTGTGATAGATTTATTTTCGACCACAGCTAAAGAAATTTGCGAAGGACAGCAATATGATGTTGACTTTGAAAACCGCGATGAGGTTTTGGCTGAGGAATACCTCGAAATGATTCGATTGAAAACGGCTGTTTTACTTGCCTGCGCACTCAAAACGGGTGCAATTATTGGTGGTGCAACAACTCACGATGCCAAAGAGTTATATCAATTTGGTATTAACCTTGGTTTGGCATTTCAATTAAAAGATGATTTGCTCGATGTTTATGGCAATGAAGCTACTTTTGGAAAGAAAATTGGTGGTGATATTCTGTGTAATAAGAAAACTTTCATGCTAATAAATGCTTTAAAACTCGCAAAAGGCGATGATTTTGAAAAACTTAGCAAATATTTGAAAAAAAGTTTTCAACAGCCCGAAGATAAAATAAAACTTGTCACAGAAATGTATAACAAGCTGAGTGTTAAAAAAATATGCGAAGACAAGATGATATTTTATTTCGACAAGGCAGTCGCAAATCTTGATAAAATCCAGGTAAAT
>CAIWIS010000042.1 GCA_903912795.1 uncultured Bacteroidales bacterium | reverse complement strand
TTCACCTCGTAAAATTAAAACGCTTATTGTAACTCCAACACGTGAACTAGCCATCCAAATTGGCGAAAGTTTTGCCGCTTACGGACGATTTATGAATTTGCGTCACACAGTTGTTTTTGGTGGTGTGCCACAAAGTCAGCAGGTTGGAGAACTACGTAAAGGCGTTGATATTCTGATAGCTACACCCGGTCGATTGCTCGATTTGCAAAATCAAGGCTATGTGAAACTAAACGATTTAAGCATTTTTGTGCTTGATGAAGCTGACCGCATGCTCGATATGGGTTTTATTCATGATATTAAAAAGTTGTTGAAACTTATTCCTGCTAAACGTCAATCACTTTTCTTTTCGGCTACTATGCCTGAGTCAATACGTGTATTGGCTGGAACAATTCTTACAAAACCCGAAGAAGTGGAAGTAACACCAGCCTCGACCACTGCCGAAACCATTCAGCAGGAAATGTATTTTGTAGATGCTGCCAATAAAAAAGATTTGTTGATTCATATTCTGCAGGATAAGAAAATTGCTACAGCCTTGGTGTTTACACGTACCAAACACGGAGCCGACAAAGTGCAACGTTTTTTGGTAAAGGCACATATAAAAGCGGAGGCCATACATGGGAATAAATCGCAGAATAATCGTCAGAATGCGTTGCGTAATTTTAAGGATAGAACAACGCGCGTATTGGTAGCAACTGATATTGCCGCACGTGGAATTGATATCGACGATTTAAATTTGGTTATTAATTACGAAATACCTAATGTGCCGGAGACTTATGTACATCGTATAGGCCGAACGGGTAGGGCAGGGCTCGATGGTAAAGCTGTTTCGTTTTGTGATTCGGAAGAATTTCCTTACTTACGCGATATTCAAAAGTTGATTTCTATCCAGATTCCGGTTGTTAAAGATCATCCATATCCAGCTGAGAATTTACCAATAGAGAGTAATAAAATTTCGCGTACTAAATCCAAAAATGTGAAAAAGAGACCTTCAATTGATCCAGGAAAAGGTAAAAGAAGAAAAGGTACAGAAAGTAATTTTGATAGACCAAAGCATGTGGTTAAGCCAGAAGCTTCGAATGAACAAAAAGCACCACGTTTAATAAAGCGTTCATAAATGAATCATACTTAAAATAATTGAGCCTCAATGTCAAAGTGATATTGAGGCTCAATTATTAATTAAATTCCAATTATTTATTAATTAACTGCTTTTGAATTTTTCGGATAGCAGCTTCAATTGGTTTTTCTGGTTCGATTACGTTAAATTCGCCCCAAAAATCAGGATCGGCAAAACCACTAACTTCGTCGGTTATAACAATTGTTGGACGGATTCGATCTTTACTCATAGTTTCTTTATTGTAATCCGACTTATCTTTATCAGTTACAGCCATCTCAATAGTTGAATAAAAGCTTGTGTTTAATAATTTCTTTTTCCAATTAACTCGCAATCCTAATTCAATTCTACTATAACCGTAATACCATTTGTTGTCTTTTTCCAAGAAATCTATCCTATAGTTTGTTTCAATTGGATATGCATCAGCATTATACGGTTTTTTTACAATAAACATTCTCGATGCGGCTTCTTTATTTGCTAAATTCAATTTGAATGTAGCTGTTTTCAAAGCTAATGATTGTGCATCGATATATAATTTGCCAAAATATAATGGTTCTTCAACATATTTTTTTTGTTTAAAATCGACCACATAAATAAGTCGTTTTCCTATTCGGGTCGAACGGTCGAATGTAAATTCGTAATTGTCAAGCATTTTGTCCGTGAAAATCATTTCGGGATTTTTCAATAAATCCAGATAAAGTGAGTTGAAAGGTCCTCCTTGTAGTTTAAAAACCAGTGTGTCCAATTTACTATAGTCGGTTTTTTTACGTGCTTTGTAAATCTTTACAATATCACTTTTATATGAATTGTATGATTGTTTGTAAACATCAACCACGGCTTCGGATAGCGACACATAAGTTTTGTTTCTACGGATTGACTCACGGTAGAATGCTGTTAGATGCTCTTCTTGTGTGCCGTAGTTGATACCTTTCTTTTCAAGCATACTTTGCACAAGACTTTCAGCATCTTTTGAAATGACGCTTATTTCGGGCAATTCTACTGTAACGGGTTCAAGTTCAATTTTGTTTTTGTCGTTTTTTAAATCCCTTACATGTACGCTTTTTCCCTTATATCCAATAAATTGAATACTGATAACAGCGTCTTCAATACTTGATAGGAGTTTAATGGCAAATTCGCCATCTGAGTTTGATACTGTCGAATAATTTGTACCCTCAACAGTAATGCCTGCATAAGCCAACGGATTTCCACTGTTTTTATCAATTACAATAGCCTTATACAGCGTGTAATTGTCGGTGTCTTGAGCAAAAGTAATTTGGCTGAACATTGCTAAAAACAACATGAGAATTGAGATGCTTTTTGATGAATAGCTGTGTTTCATAATTGTATTATTTTAATGTAATATACTTAAATTCAGTATAGTAATAAACAATTTCAAGTCCAAAATGTTTATCTGTTGCTTCAAAAAACCAATAAACGAGCTGTTTTGCGTCTTCCACCAGCGTATACCGATAAGATATAAACTCCTTTTTCGATATTTTGATTAGAGTTTTGATCTTTGAGAGTAATAAGTGAACTCGAATCCATTTTTCCACTTTGAATTAATGTTCCCATAAGAGAATAAACTTTATACAATGCTTTTGATGGTTTGTTTAATTTTACAAATACGGAATTGTTTACAGCATTGTATTCGTAAATCAATGGTTCAGAAGTTTCAGGTAAATCGTTTGTACCATCCCATATTTCACCAATATATTTTCCCCAAATATATTCTGCTAATACAGGATGGTCGATATAGGGATTGCGATTGCTTTGTAAATTATAAACTGCATTATTTCTGTCTATCTCCTTTATACTCACGGGGTCGTTTCGGTGCCATTCCATTAATAGTTTTACAGCATAGCTATTAAAAACGGGGTATGTGTTGCGTTGTAGCATCGACGAAGTTCCTGTACTTTGCCAAATATTTGCATAATCTTCGTAACATGTTACCATATACATATAATCGCGGGCAAAATCTCCTTTATACTCATTTGCAGGTTCAAAAACGCTTCCAGTATAACCAGGATAAATATTTGAACCAACTTTTACAACGCCATTTTGATAGCTAATTGATCCTACAACCCCAAGTGCAAAATTCGATTTTTTCGAATTTGCTTCAGCATCCGAAGGGTACAAATTATGCAAATCAGTTGCAATTGGGGCTAAATTAATATCGTTCGAACCTATTCCAAACCAACTTTTGGGCAGGTTATGTTCTCTATTTAAACCACCGGATTCCCAATTTGAGCGTTTTATATTTGAATACATATCCCAAAAATAGCCATTGGGATGCCAATCAGTGCTTCTAAATGAGTTACTTAGGCTATAATACTCCAACATGGTATGTGGTTGGATAATCCGAAAAAGGGCAGTTTTAAGTTCAGAACTTTGTTTTCCGATGGCTGCGTGGTAATAGTTTGCTGGTAATTGTGCAGTTAAGGTAATGCACAAATACAACAGAACAAAACTACTTATTAAAAATCGTTTATACATTCTGCTTCAAACTTTATTTGTTGAAGTCGCGTAACTTGATGTTAGTTAGTACTTTTTTGGTGTGAAGCGCAAAATCGCTGTTCATCATCCAACCATAATAACCCAAATCTTTTTTCAATACATCGGTCACAAGTTGGCCTTTATACTTCCCAAAATTAATCACTTCTTCGCCTTTATCGTTGTAAATTAATCGACCCGAAAAATCAACATTATTATTTTGAGTGGTGAATTTAGCTAAAAATTCAATGTCGTTTTTTAATTCAGGATAGCGGTCAAGTTGTGCTTGAAGTACTTCATACGTAGCCAAGGTGTCGGCTTCGGCACCGTGAGCACCAACTAAATCTTTCTCGCAATAAAACTTATAAGCAGCTCCAAGTGTACGTGCTTCCATTTTGTGGAATATAACTTGTACATCAACAAATTTACGTTTCATAAGGTCGATATCAACATCGGCACGTAATAATTCTTCGGCTAACAGAGGTATGTCAAATCTATTCGAATTGTATCCAGCAAGGTCACAGCCTTCGATGTCGCGCACAATTTCTTTTGCTACAGCTTTAAAAGTAGGGCAATCAGCTACATCAGCATTGGTAATGCCATGTATATCCGAAGCACTTTTAGGTATCGGCATTTCGGGGTTAATGCGTATGGTTTTTGTCTCTTCTCGTCCGTTTGGCGAAACTTTGTGATACGCAATTTCAACAATTCGATCGGTTACTGTATTTGTACCTGTAGTTTCGAGGTCAAAAAATATAATTGGGTTTTTTAATTGCAGCTTCATAATTTATGTGGATAAAAAAGGTCAAATATCAACGACATTCGACCTTTTTGTTTTTGAAAAATATCAAGTTTTTTTACTTTAATTAGTCATTTAATAGCATTGGCATCAGTAACATAAGTAACTCTTCGTTGGTTTGATTTTCGAAAGGTAACATTAAGCCAGCGCGCGAAGGGTCAGTAATTTCAAGTACTACATCTGACGAATCAATATTATTCAGAATTTCAATCAGAAATGCCGATTTAAAGCCAATTTTTATTGGTTCACCTTCGAACTGACAGTTGATAGTTTCTTCGGCTGAAATTGAGAAGTCGATATCTTGAGCCGAAATATGAATCATATTATCGTGAAAATCAAGTTTAATTAAATTACTTGCTTGATTCGAAAATACAGATACACGTTTTAAAGCATTAATAAATGTGCTCCGATCAATAATTATTTTGTATAAATTTTGCTTTGGGATAACGCCATTGTAGTTCGGAAAACGACCTTCAACTTGGCGGCAAATCATTGTATAATTTGCAAGTTTGAAATAAGCATTTTTTGAGTCAAATTTCACTTCTACTTCACCACTTTCCTTTGGTAAAATGTTTTTCAACATGGTAGCTGGTTTTTTTGGCAAAATAAAGCTCACTTTTTCTTCATCCTCGCCCAAGGTAATGCTGGTTAGAGGTGTTTTTAAGCGTACAAGTTTATGTGCATCGGTAGCTACAAAAGTGATACTTTCTTTTTCAATGTCAAAATAAACGCCATTCATCACTGGACGAAGCTCATCATCGGCTGTGCAAAAAAGTGTTTTGCTAATTCCGGCTGCTAAACTTGTAACAGGTAATGTCAAAACACGTGATTCATCAAGTAGCTGTGGCATACGTGGATATTCGTCGCCATTTTGGCCAATAAAATTATATGAACCATTAGCCGAAGTAATAACCATAGCTAAATTGCTATCGTTTATACTAAAAGTAAGTGGTTGATCAGCAAATTCACGTAAAGTATCGAGCAATAATCGCGACACAACAGCAACCTTTCCATCTCCTTCAACATTATCAACTGTCATTGATGTTATTAATGTTGTTTCTATATCCGATGCGGTCATAGTCAGTGTATTACCTTCGATATGAAGTAAAAAATTGTCCAGAATTGGTAAAGAGTTTTTACTGTTAATTACACGACTTATGGCTTGTAAATGGCTTAATAGCTCAGTGCTTGATACAACGAATTTCATATATAGATGATTTAAATATTTATGATGTGAATTTGAACAACAAATATAGTAATTTATTTTGGATTAGGCTATTCAAGTGGGTTATTTTTTTTTAAATCAATATTTTCAAAAGCAATTTGAGGTATTAAATACCCAAATAATTAAAATTGTTTTTCAATTTCAATAC
>CAIWIS010000041.1 GCA_903912795.1 uncultured Bacteroidales bacterium | reverse complement strand
TGCACATGCTTATGATGCGATTACACCTATCGAAGAGACTATGGAGGCATTCTTCGAGCTTAAAAAGTCTGGCAAAATTCGATATGCAGGAGCAAGTAACTTTTATGCGTGGCAACTATCAGAGGCAAATGCCATTGCAAACGAGCAAGGCTGGGAAGGATTTTGCTGTTTACAGCAACGACACACTTACCTGGAGCCATCGTTGAGAGCAAATTTTGGAACTCAATTAGTTCTTACTCCAGAGTTAATAGATTTCTGTGAAACAAAAAATATCACCATAATGGCATATTCTCCTTTGCTAGCGGGAGCTTATGTTGATACAAAAAAAACTATTCCAGTTCAATATCAAAGCTTCACAAGCGAGTTTCGACTAAAAGTATTAAACGACATTGCCAATGAGTTAAATGTCTCTGCTAATGCAGTTGTTCTGGCTTGGATGATTCAATCTAAAATCATACCGATGGTTACCGGAAGTAGTGTTAATCAATTAAAAGAAAATTTAGTAGCATTGGAAATCAATCTTTCTGTAGAACAATTGCATAGGTTGAATCAAGATGTGGTGGAACCCAATAGGTACTAATATTATATTATGCGTTTTTTTATATTCTCATTTGCAATATTATATTTTCAGTTTATATCAGCACAAGAAAATATTGACTTATCAAAATTTAAAGGAAGTATTGAAATGTCAGTTTTCCCTATTCACAAAGCATCATTGCTTGGATTAACTTCTACTGAATCTCCAACTTTTGGAATAGGTTTTATAGGTAGTTATGCGAAATGGTCCTTTTATTCAATTACATTCCATGAAATCAATAAACTTGGGATTGTGTTAAGTCAATCAGAAAGTAACCTGAATTACAAAATTATTGAGAATAATCGATTGAAGGTTTCTGTTTTTAATACCTTTATAACCAGAGCAGATAATTCTGCACTTTACATGATTCCAACTGTATCTATTGGAGTTGGAAAATCAAAGAATCTTTATTTTGACTTAACTCCCTATACCTGGGGGTTTAATACTGATGTTAAAGGATATACTTATTCGGCTTTGTACAATTTTGATAAGAAACTGAATAATAATTTAAATCTTGGATTTTTATCAAAGTTAGTATATACCGACTTGCAACCAGTTTATAAAGGGGTTATAGCCGATTTTTCTCCCTTTTTAAAATGGAAATCGTACAAAATTCAGTCACGTTTTATATATCAGTTTTCAAGTCAACGTTTTATATATGACTTGAGTTTTAGAAAAACGATTAAATTATAACAACAAATTAATTTGAAAATATTATGACTAGTAGAGAAAGAATGCAGATTGCATTAAATCATCAGGAGCCTGATAGAGTTCCTTACGATTTGGCCGGCACAACAGTAACTGGAATTTGTAAAGGCGCATTTTTAAATGCCATGAAAGAACGTGGTCTGAGTACCGAATTTGATTCAGCTGAATGTGATCCGATTTCACAGATTGTTACCCCAATTGAAGAAACGTTAGTAGCATTAAAATCGGATACCAGACGCATTGGTGCTCGCCGTATATTGGATTATGAGAAAATACGCACTTATGATGAAAAAGGTACAGCTATTTTAACCGACTTGTATGATTGTGAATGGCGTATGTCTACACATGAATTGTATTACAGCCAGGCAACTTATCCCTTGAAAAAGTACGATAGCATTACCGAAGGATTAGAACATTGGAAAGTTCCTACCTGGGGACCGGAGCAGATTGCAAAAATGGAAGCTGATATTGCTCCTTTGGCAAAACAAATAGGTGATTTCTGTGGAATTGCAGACCGTAACTGTGCCGGACTTACCGAAATGAGTACACGTATTCGGGGTCATGAAGCGTGGTATATGGATGTTTACATGGATCCGGATGGTGTAAATGCCTTAGCACAACAATTTATCGAACATAAAAAAGAGTATTGGACTTCTCTGTTTTCGTGGATTAAACGTAACAATTTGACCGATAAAATTCTGGTAGCTTCTGAATGTGACGATTTAGGAACTCAGGCTTCTACATTGATCGATCCCAATGATTTGAGAGCTTATATTATTCCAAAATTCAAAGAACTTTTTGGGTTTATTAAACAAGAAATGCCTGGCATCAAAACCTTTATGCATAGTTGTGGATCAATTCGTCCAATAATTCCTGATTTGATTGATGCCGGTTTGGATATCCTGAATCCTGTACAATTTACAGCTACCGACATGGAACTTACCGGATTAAAAAGAGATTTTGGAAAAGACCTCACATTCTGGGGTGGTGGAATCGATACGCAAAGTACCTTGTGTAAAGGAACCCCAAATCAGGTGAAAGATGAGGTAAAACGAATTTTGGATATCATGGCTCCCGGAGGTGGATTTGTGTTTGCTCCGGTTCATAATATTCAGGACGATGTATCAGCTGCTAACTTCTGGGCTATGTGGGATGCTGTAATGGAATATGGTAAATACAAATAATAATGAGCACATTTAATAAAGTAAACGAAAAAATTGGCAATTACAGATGGGTAATTTGTGGATTGTTGTTTTTTGCTACTACGCTGAATTATTTAGACCGTACCATTATTGGATTACTAAAAGATCAATTGACTGTTGAATTTCAATGGACAGAAACTGATTACAGCAACTTGGTTATATTCTTTCAGGTAGCCTATGCTATAGGGCTTTTCGGAGTTGGTGCTCTTATTGATCGTTATGGGACTAAATTAGGATATGCTTTGTCGGTAACTGTATGGAGTATAGCCACGGTATTACATGGTTTTGCTACAGGAACAGTTGGTTTTATTGCAGCTAGAACTCTTTTAGGATTTAGCGAATCGGGCAATTTCCCTGCGGCAAATAAAACCGTTGCCGAGTGGTTTCCGCCTAAAGAAAGAGCTTTTGCTACCGGTTTGTACAATTCGGGTTCGAACATTGGAGCTATTATTGCTCCGGTTTTAGTGCCATGGCTTGTGATTAATTGGGGATGGCAATATGCCTTTTATGTTACAGGTGCCCTTGGAGTTGTTTGGTTGGTGTTATGGATGCTAATTTATGAAAAGCCTCAAGATAAAAAAAGACTCTCAAAATCGGAGCTCGAATACATAAACAGCAATCTTGATACTGTTTTACCTGTTGAAAAACAAGAAAAAATTAAGTGGGCAAAGCTACTTGGTTACAAACAAACATGGGCTTTTATTGCCGGAAAATTTTTCACCGACCCTGTATGGTGGTTTTTTCTGTTTTGGTTGCCTTCATTTCTTAAGTCAGAATACGGACTTACCGGCATGCAATTATCTCTTCCATTAATTATAGTTTATACCGTTTCGTCATTTGGTAGTATTGTGGGTGGGTGGCTACCTAAACTTCTTATCGACAAGGGGATGGCTGTTGGCGTAGCACGTAAGCGTTCGATG
>CAIWIS010000040.1 GCA_903912795.1 uncultured Bacteroidales bacterium | reverse complement strand
TTATGCTATTTACAATGCATTAGGACAGTTAATCGAAAACGGTATTCTAACTAATAAACTACATACTATTAACTGTAAACTAAATACAGGAGTTTATATGGTAAAAGTAAATAATCAATCAACAAGAGTAATTATCAAATAATGTGGTGATGTGATGATACGTTGATGTGATGATAAAAAGAACACGAAACGCGAAACAAAATAATATTATGGAAACAAAGAAAAAATATATCATGCCTTGTATCGAAATAATATTTCTCGATAACGAAATATCATTGGCATTGGAATCAACAGCTCCTCCAGCAGGCCCAAGTGAAACATTAAACAGCATTCAAACGCCGTTTAACCAGTATTCAGGTTTAGTTTAATAGTTAGTTTTTTTAAGGTCAGAAAGAATGTTCGGAAGATGTAAGATTTTCGGGCATTCTTTTTTTTGACCTAATAGAATCGTTGTCTTAACCAATTCACAATTAGTTTTTCTTCCAACCATTCTGAGATGTAACTATCGCTGCAAATTAATGGGTAAGTAATACTTATAAGCTTTTACCGTTCTTTTACGACAAAGTTTATGAAGTATTACCGTCATTCCACGACAAAATTCTTTATAAGTTACCGTCTTTCTACGACAAATATTGTATCTTTGTATTTATTTTCAAGAAATTAGCGATTATGGAAAGAATATTGATAACAGAGTTGCGGAAGTGGAAGCTTAGCGCAATAAAAAAACCGATTGTTTTGCGGGGTGCGCGGCAGGTAGGCAAGTCAACGCTTGTGCGCATGTTCGGAAAGGAGTTTGATGTATATTTTGAGTTAAATCTGGAGCGAAATGCAGATAAGGATTTGTTTGAGAAATACAACGATGTTCATGAATTACTGAAAGCAATATATTTTAAATTTGCTAAAACACCGGTTGAAGGACAACAGACGCTTCTGTTTATCGACGAGATTCAAAATTCACCAAAAGCTGTAGCAATGCTTCGTTATTTTTACGAGGATGCACCACATATTCATGTAATTGCAGCAGGTTCGTTGCTTGAGAATTTGATGGAAATGCGACAGATTTCATTTCCGGTGGGGCGGGTGCAATATATGGCGCTAAGGCCTTGTTCATTTCTCGAATTTTTGGACGGAATTAACCAACAATTTGATGCCAGTGCAATTTTATCCGGCAATGCTGATTACATTCACGAACGGTTATTGAAGCGATTCAACGAATACCTACTGGTTGGTGGTATGCCTGAAGCAGTCAATATGTATGCTTTAACCAATGACATTCATGCTTTAAAGCCTGTGTATGATTCCTTAATTGAGTCTTACGGCAATGATATAGAGAAATACGCCGATACGGATTTGAAGGTTCGTACTATCCGACACATACTGAATTCAGGTTGGTTGGCAGCTGCAGAAACTATTAGTTTTGAGAAATTTGGCGATAGTGCTTATGTATCTAGAGATATGGCAAATGCTTTCAGAACCTTAGAGAAAGCTTTTTTGTTGGAATTGGTTTATCCCATAATCGAAACACAGCTTCCCGTTCAGCCAAATTACAGACTTCGCCCACGTTTGTTTTGGTTGGATACAGGTCTGGTAAATTATCAGGCAAAAACCCAAGCGGCTGTTTTTGATGCAACAAATATTACAGATGTGTGGCGTGGTAAAATTGCTGAGCATATTGTAGCACAGGAAATTATTGCACTCGATAGTTCGGTTTTAACCAAGCGGAGTTTTTGGCGCAGAAACAAGAAAGGTTCTGATGCAGAAGTTGATTTAATATATACTTTCAGAGGGATGTTAATTCCCATTGAAGTAAAAAGCGGCACTAATTCGAAACTCAAATCCTTGCACATGTTTATGGACGAGACTCCTCACAATGTGGCGGTACGGGTTTGGAGTCAGCCACTGTCCGTTGATACGGTAATTACCACCAAAGGGAAATCCTTCCAACTAATTAACGTCCCGTTTTATTATGTATGCGTATTGGAGAAGGTGTTGGAGAAAATATTAAACAGTATTCAAAGTCCGTTTAAACAGGAATCAGGTTTAGTTTAACAACATAGTTTTTTTAAGGTCAGAAAGAATGTTTGAAAATGTATGATTTTCAGGCATTCTTTTTTTAGACCCTAATAGATTCGTTGTCTTAACCTATTCACAATTAGGATATCTTCCATTTCATGATGTAGTTATCAAACAGATTGGACTTTCTCAACTTGATTCAGCAAATTGGTGATTGCATAGAGTGGATAAACGTCAATAGCATCATAATTGCAAAAATTTTCGAGCGAAGTCCTAACTCCTCTTTGAATCTTTTTTTCCGACATAAATTGTCTCAAACTTTGCATTGCCCCTTGAGTGCCCGATTTAACTTCAATTGGAATAATTGCTTCTCCACCTTGTACAATAAAATCAACCTGCGCATTGCCTTTGTTTTTTTCTTTTGCCCAACAATAGAGCTGTTTCGGTTCGAAGCACGAAGCCGATTTTAGTAATTCCAGTCCTACAAACATTTCAGCAATAGTCCCTTTGTTTACGATTTTAAAATCATCTGAAAGCAATAAATTGGAAGTTTCTAGTCCTAATACCCGTTGATATAATCCTGTATCGAGCAGTATCATTCTTCGGTATTTGTGATTTGCCTCAGCTCCTAATGGAATTCCATTGGCAGCAGTGTGCGTAATCGGATAAACTAAACCCGCCATAATTAGTAGCTCCAATGCTTGTTTTACTTGACCATTGTTTAATCCTGCACCAACTTTTTCGAAAATAAATTTACCTTCCGTTTGCTTTACAACCGATTCAAATACATCGTTAATTCGTAAGGCAGGAACTCTTTTTTTATATTTTCTGAAATCATCCTTAAACGAAATCATCAAATCGGTCAAAACGTTTTGACATAGAAGAATGTCTCTTGTTCTAACATAAGTTGAAACCACTTCGGGCATTCCGCCTACAATTAAAAAAACTCTCAGGCGGTCAATTAATTTCTTATGTGTTGGTTCAAAAAGCGGATTTGTCGGCGAGGCTAATTTATATGCCTCAACCAACATGTTTTCGCCCAAAGCATTTAAAAAATCCTCAAAGCTAAATGGGTAAATAAACATAGAACGTTCTCTGCCAACTCCAATCGAAGGGATTTCCTCAATTGCAAATTCGAGTAACGAGCCAGCCGCAATCAAATGAAGTTCGGGATATTTTTCGTAAAAATATCGAAGTTTTGATAAGGCGGGTTTGCATTGTTGTATTTCGTCAAAAAATAGCAATGTTTCTCCGGGTATAATAGGAGTTTGAAAATAGACTGAAAGTCTTTGGCATATTTCCTGAGGTGACAGCGACTGTT
>CAIWIS010000039.1 GCA_903912795.1 uncultured Bacteroidales bacterium | reverse complement strand
TTGTGCGTCATTTTTTACTTTGTGTAAAGCTATTAGTTTGTTTTTATAATGAATATAATCTGGGTTATTAATCTCATTTGCAGTTGCTTGTAAATTTGATAGCTTATTGATGTTGATACTGTTAACAATTGTTTGAGCAAATTGCATGGCAGTTTCCGATTTCTCACGAATGGTGT
The DNA here is from genome assembly GCA_903912795.1 of uncultured Bacteroidales bacterium. Classification (GTDB taxonomy): domain Bacteria; phylum Bacteroidota; class Bacteroidia; order Bacteroidales; family Paludibacteraceae; genus Paludibacter. The sequence continues at coordinate 3,542 of CAIWIS010000039.1, read as the reverse complement.
TTTTATAGGTTGCACGCAAATGAAATCCAGCCATTGTTAGATAGATAATTACTAGTACAAAAATAACAGGTTTTGCTATTAGTAAATTTGAAAATTTATTTTCTTTAATTGTTTTCATATTTCTTACTATAGTTCGTTCAACAATAACTTCCATTCTTTATTCAGTAAATCGAAATATTTTTCCAATTCTTTTTTGTTTCCGGCATTTTGTTCAATTTTAAGTGCAATTTCACCCAATGTTACAAATTCCATATTCAATGCGCTTCCTTTGAGTTTATGTGATTTAAGTTTAATTTGTTGTGGATCATCACTATCTATTGCGTCGTTTATCTCTTGTATGTATTTTGGGTATTCCATTTTCGACATGGAGAGTAAACTTTGTAAAACATCATTGCTTCCAATTTTTGATAATAATTTTACTTTGTCAATGTGAATTTGATTCGAAGGAATAGTTTCTACGTTGACTTCTTCTGATATGTTATTTTCGAGATACTTACGAATAATCCGTTTTAACTCATTTTTTTCGATTGGTTTTGCCAAAAAATCATCCATACCTGATTTGAAACATTGTTCACGTTCTTCTTTTGATACGCCTGCCGTAAGTGCAATAACGGGTACTGTAAGTCCATTTTTTAGTTTTCTGATTTGGCGTGTGGCCTCTAGTCCATCTAATTCGGGCATTTGTACATCCATCAATACCAAATCGGGTTGACTAAGTTTAATTTCACGTATAGCTTCAATGCCATTGTTGGCTTCAATCATTTTTACGTTGGGCAATATGGTACGAAGCATGTTGCCAATAACCAACATATTCATTTGCGTATCCTCAGCTACCAAAATACAAATTTCTTTTTCTCTAATTTGTAAATTTGTATCTTCGTGAATTGATTCCTTAATATAAGAAGCAACTAAATTTGAATTATCACTACCATAAATACTGTTCAGATAATAATAAAGCTCGTCCTGTTTAACAGGTTTTGTTAGCAAAAATTTCACATTTAATTCTTTAGCCTTTTCGTGCAAAGTAAGATCGTCGGACGAACTATGAAGCATGATAATAGGCTGATTTATATTAGTTTCCAAGAGTTCATTCCGCATTAATCGGATAGTTTCGAGGCCATCAATCTCAGGCATGTGGTAATCTACAATAATTAAGTCATAAGTATTACCTTTTTTAACTAATTCAATGGCTTCCAGTCCATTCTCGATACCCGTAAATTCAATTTTCCAATAATCAAAAGTTTTCTCTAGAATTAATCTGTTTATGGCATTATCATCAACTACCAAAACATTTTTTATGTTTTTAATATTGGAATAATCTGGAATTTCGCCACATTCGAATTGACATTCTATATCGAAACTAAAGGTAGTACCTAAGCCATATTCACTTTCAAAATCAATAGTGCCTCCCATTTGATTAACCAACGAATTTGAAATAATTAAACCCAAACCAGTACCACCATACCTACGAGTTGTAGAAGTGTCGGCTTGCGAAAATGCTTTAAATAATTTGTTACGGTCCGCATCTTTAATTCCTATTCCAGTATCGCGTACTTTTACTTTGAAAATACCTACGTGATTGTTTTTTAATTCAAAGCTCAGACTCAATTCTATTTCGCCCGTATGTGTAAATTTTACTGCATTGCTTAATAAATTGATTAGTACTTGTTTAGTGCGTATCGGATCGATAAATGCAAATCGTGGAATATCAGGATGTATATTCAATAACAGTTCCAAACCTTTGTTCGATGCTATAACTTTGATAATATCCGAAGCATTTTCGAATAATTGAATAATATCGGTTTTAATGGATTCTAATTCCATTTTGCCCGATTCTATTTTCGAAAAATCAAGTATGTCGCTAATAACACCTAACAATGAATTTGCCGACGAAATAGCGTTTTCGAGGTAATCTTTTTGTGTTTTGTTTAATGATGTACTACGGAGGAGTTCGGTAAATCCAATGACCCCATTGAGTGGGGTTCTAATTTCGTGACTCATATTTGATAAAAAGTTCGATTTTGCTATACTTGCAGCTTCAGCAAGTTCTTTGGAGCGGATAAGTTCAATTTCGGTTTCTACTTTTATTAAAGCATCGCCCAATATATTCGAAATTGTTTCAATTACATCAATTTGTGCTTTAGTCCATTTACGTATACCATTTACGGAGTCAAAACCAAAGTAACCCATCAAATTATTATTGTTAATTATTGGGAAACAAAGCAACGTATGTATGCCTTGACGAGCAAATTCAGCTTTTTCAATTTCGGCCTCTACGGGCAAATTCTCAGCATCTTTGATATATATAATTTCCTTTTTTTCGACTTGTTTTTTCCACCAAGGGAAGATGTTGATGTCAATATTTATTATGCTGTCTTTTTGCGATCCAATTTCAGTAGCACACCATTCGTGAGTATTGGTTTCAATAGTTTTATCGGAATATCGTAAAATATAACTGCGATCAACATTGAAAAATTGACCCGTTTCTTGTAGCATTTTCTTAATTTTAAGGTCAATATTTTGATTATCAACACTTACTAGCTCTGATGAAATCTGGTTCAAAAGCTCCTGAACTTTAAGTTGATTTTCGAGCAAATTATTCGCTTCCTTGCGGTTTACAAGGTTCACAATCATTTGCGAAAACACTTGTAACAACTGTTTTTCTTTATCTGAATACTTATGATGCACTAAAACTGAGTCAAAACCAACAAACCCAATGCATTTATCATTATCCATCATCGGAATTGTTATTAAGCTTTTGATACCTTGAGGTTCAAGTATCTCACGTAAACCACTTTCGGGTTCAAGCGCTAATACATCATCCACAAACATAGGCTGGTTTTTCAGATGTGTGTCAACCCAATATGGTATATAATCCAACGGTATTTCCTGAAGATTCTCTATTTCAGGAGTAATTCCTTCGGCACACCATTCAAATGTATTGTTGCATGTATTATTATCCCAATCATAATCAAAAATATACGAGCGATCAGCATTTACAAATTCACCCATCTCCTTTAGCGAATTGTTTATTGTGTTTTCAAAATTATTAATTGGAGCGTTTATATATGTGTTCGAAATGCTGATTAATAGCTCTTTAAGTTCTTCAGCTTGTTTTTGTTCATTAATATTGTTTACAAATAATAAACCTGCTTGTGCACCATTCCACTGTATAATTACCGAACTAAACTCTACCCAGCAGATATCACCATTTTTACCAATTAATCTGAAATGTAATTTTTGCTCAACATCTTCGTGAGCTGCTATTCGAGTATATATTTTTCCAATAATTTCTATATCATCTGAATGTATAAGCTTAGTATAATGCATATTCATCATTTCATCGCTGCTATATCCAGTCATTTTGAGCAACATAGGATTGAAAAATACCAAATGCATTTGTTGAATAACTACAATTCCTTCTTGAGCATTATCGAATAACTGTCGGTATTGTTCTTCGCTTTGACTCAACGCATCGCGGTATTTTTTTTCCTGAGTTATATCAATAATTAAAAACATAGTCCCAATCTTTCGTTTTTTAC
>CAIWIS010000038.1 GCA_903912795.1 uncultured Bacteroidales bacterium | reverse complement strand
ACAAACGCTTTTTGTAGAATTTACAAAACCTATTTACTCACAAGCATTTAGCTATATAAGACAGTTTTATAATAAGTATTGATAGTTATGAGTTATGAGTAATGAGTTATGAGTAATAAAAAAGACTTTTCAGATGATTTCTGAAAAGTCTTTCTTAATTTTAAATTACACTAAACTAACACATTACATCAAGCCACCTTAGCTTTACGATGTTTCTTAACCTTTTCTACCTGTTGCTTTCTATTTTCAATAAATTTTGCCATTTTTTCCTTGCCAATAATTTTTTCGACAGCAGCATCATTTGCATTTTTCATTTCCTCAAATTTCTGTTTACGTTCTTCGGCAATCTTCTTTTCTTGATCAACAAACAACTTTGTTAGTGATTCTTTTTGTGTATCAGTTAATCCAAGATCATTTTGCATACGTTCAGCACGTTTTTCGGGAGCAAAAGCTGCTTTCATATCCCTCAATTTATCCTGTTTTGGACCCATTCCTTGCTTGTGATTACGCATTCTGTCATCCATACGTTTATGCATTTGCTTATGCATCTCCTCCATTTTGCGCATTTTTTGCATTCCTTCGGCATGTTTGGCTTGCATTTTTGCCATTTTTTCTTTTCCAATAATCTTTTCCAATTCAGCTTGCTGCGTATTGCGCAAGGCTTCGAATTTTGCTTTTTGCTCTTTGCCTATTGCATCACTTTTTTCTTTTAGTTTCATTAGTTCTTCTTTAAGAGCAAGCATTTTTGCTTCTTCTTGCTTAAAAAGTTCAAGTACTTTTGCTTTTTCAGAAGCATTTAATTGTAAATGTTCGGCCATTTTATCGGCACGCATTTCAGGTGTTACTTTTTTGTGCTGTTCAGCAACACGTCTTCCTTCGTGTTTTTGGGCATTTATAAACAATGTGCCCAATGCAAACACAACTGTTGCGATTAAAAATTTGTTTTTCATAAAGTTTGAATTTTAAATTGTAAATAATTATAAATTAATTGTTTGTAGTATATCTGACGACACACTAAGTTGAAAGTTTAATGCACTTTGAAGTTTTAACTATTATTTAGATAAAAAATATTTCAAATAAATATTTTCGGGCACAATAATTGCAAATGCAGTTAAAACTACAACTATTACAAACAATTTAAATATACAAAGCCATGAAACAATTATTTTATCTACTAGCAATCAGCTTATTAGCTGTATCGTGTATCGATGTAAACGACGATCAAACAAATATTAAAACCATTAATTTGGTAGTGAATGAAAATGACTGGGTAGAGAACACAGACAGTAAAGGTTTTAACCGTTATTACTCTTGCTCGTTCGATATGCCCGAAATCTCCACTTATGTTTACAACAGTGGAGTTGTAAACACATACATCACTTTTGATTATGCATCGCAGCCATTACCTTATGTTCGACATTTGGAAGATGCAGTTGGAAACAGATGGACACGTACAGTGGATTATGAATATGAGCGAGGAAAATTGCGAATATTCGTAACAAATTCCGACTTTATAGAAGATTTGCCCGAAAAGATGACTTTTAAAGTGGCATTAATTTGGTAAAAAATTGAGGCTTCAGATAAAAATCTGAAGCCTCAATTTTTAATCAGAAACATATTATTTTTCAGCTTTAGGGGCTTTTTTAGTTTTCAGTTTTTTGATTTCCACTTCCAACTTTTCAATTTCCTTTTCCTGGCTTGTAATTGTTTTAAGAAGTTCGTTCAACTCCTCATTTTCAATAGTAGTAGGATATTGAGCTTCAACACGTTCCAGAAAATCGGCTAATATATTCATATAATTCATAAAAGCATCGTAAGCCGTTTCGTAAGTCGATCCCCAAGCATCGCGGTGACTCATATAGCGGAAATGATCCGAAGATTGCAACAACAGCCAATCGCGCTGTAATGGTTTATCGTTGCACAAATTAACGCGCTCTGATACTGCATATAACTTATTTAAAGCCTCTTGTTGTAAATCATTACCTGTCCAAGGAGTTAGGTCTTTGTCGTTACCTACCCAACTCATCGGAAATGGCACTGATAAAACATCCGCAGCATCCGTTTTTTTGGCATATTCAGCAGGCAACACAAACGAAACTTGCTGTTCCATAGCATGATATGGCAAGGCTTTGAGGAAGTCAAATATTCCGGATTCGGCCGAATTCACAATACCAAAAACATCGTAACCCATTCCAATATTGACAATATCGTCGCCTGCGGGTAAGGCGGTAATCCAGCTAAGATATTTTTCGGCAGTAAGTTGATTACAGCTAAATTTGAACGCTAAATCGTCGCTTAATTTCCAGTTACGCACCAACAATTTGAATTTTGGTAGATAAGCATGTTTGTACACGTAGTTTGGACTTTTCCAACCCATAACGTGCTTTGCTTCATCAACCATCATGGTTTT
>CAIWIS010000037.1 GCA_903912795.1 uncultured Bacteroidales bacterium | reverse complement strand
CCACCCAATTCGGGTAAAATCATGATTTTAATATACTCGTTTTCCAAAAAAACGGCTTTGTATATTTTGTCGTGTTTTTCGTCGGCAATTTTTTCGATAACGGGATATGGATACACCACGCCGCTACTTCCCTGATAAACACGCTTTTCAAGAAAAATAGGATTCTTTTCGGGTTGACCAATTTCGTAAGTGGGAATAGCGACTTCTTCGCTCCAAACTTTCACTTCACTGTTTTCCACAGTGCTTTTTATCAGATACTCTGTAATCATTTCCATCTCTTTAGTAATAATAAACAAAAAATCCTTTTATACTTCTATTTAACTAATTCTTTTTCAATCTCTTCCAATGATTTTCCTTTTGTTTCGGGCAATTTTATCAGAATAAATACAAACCCAAGCAAACAAATTCCTGCATACACCCAGAATGTTCCTGCTGCTCCTAAGCCTTTATTTAATAATGGGAATGTGTAGGTAAGTATAAAACATGCAATCCACAGCGCAAATGTAGCCAATGCCATGGCTGCTCCGCGAATGCGGTTTGGAAAAATCTCGGACAGAATAACCCATACAATGGGTGCCAGCGACATGGCATAAATGGCTATTGCAACAATTACCAAAGTGAGTACAGCAATGCCTTTGAGTTGAAAATAAAAAGCACTTCCAAGTAAAATATAGGTAATGGCCAAACCAACTGAACCAAGCACCATAAGTTTTTTGCGCCCCCATTTGTCCACTGTAAACATGGCTACCAACGTAAAAATAAGATTGACGCTTCCGGTAATTACAATATTGAATAAGGTATCGCTCACGCCATAACCCGCAGCAGTAAATATCTCTTCGGCATAATTAAACACCGTATTTATACCGCACCACTGTTGGAAAACAGCCAGTACAACTCCAATAATAAGTACAGTTCTGAATTTTGGTTTGAATAATTCTTTAAAATCAACTTTTTCTGAAACATCATTCAATGTAGATTGAATATTGGCCATTTCCTCGCGTGCATAGACCTCTCCTCCAATTTTCAGGAGCGTTGGGTATGCTTTCTCTCCTTTACCAGCTTTTAGTAGCCAACGTGGACTTTCGGGCAATAAAAATGTGAGCAAAAAAAAGGCAGCTGAAGGAACAGCACAGGCATAAAACATCCATCGCCAGCCCACTTGTCCGTTCCACGAAGCACGTATAAACTCGTCGGTTGCATCAACGGGAACTGCTTCAGCAATTAATAAATTAATAATTTGAGCTGCCAAAATACCTATAACTATGGTCATTTGGTTCAACGAAACAAATTTCCCACGCATTGACGACGGCGCTACTTCGGCAATATACATGGGCGAAAGTGCGGATGCTAAACCAATGCCAACTCCACCAATTATTCTGAAAACAATAAATATAAAATAGCTTGAAGCGGCACCAGTACCAACCGAGGAAACTGTAAAAAGAAATGCTGATAATAACAAAGGCCATTTCCGACCAAATTTATCGCTTACCACACCCGAAACTAAAGCGCCAATAACGCAACCGATTAATGCTGAGCTCATAGCCCATGCCTGCAAATTGGCCGAATTAGCAATATCAAAAAAGCGTTCATAAAATGGTTTTGCGCCACCTATTACTACCCAGTCGTAACCAAAAAGCAAACCACCCATGGCCGAAACCATCGAAATGCCCAGAATGTAGGCTTTATTGAATTTTTTCATTCTATTTAGTATATAATTAATTCACTCTATTGAATATGCAAAGAAAATAGAAATAAAACACGCTTAAAATAGAAAAATATAATATTTACATGGATTATATTACTATTATTCCAAATAAAACTTATATTTGTATTTACAACTCATTTTTAAAATCAGTATGACGAAAATTAAAAGTGGATTTTTAGGTGAGAGAGCAATAGTTTTACCCTCATCGATTGTAAATGAATTGAAAAAAGATTTGTTTACTCATTTACTATATATTACAGATATTGGATTTTATCCTAATGCATCGAATCATTACAGACTAAGAAAAGCTTCAGAGGCAAATCAATATGTATTCATCTATTGTTTCGATGGCGAAGGCTGGTTCGATATTAATGGTTTAAAACAAAAAGTTGGTTCAAATCAGTTTTTTATTCTTCCTAAAGGAAAAGCACATGCTTATGGCACATCTCCACATAAAACATGGACT
>CAIWIS010000036.1 GCA_903912795.1 uncultured Bacteroidales bacterium | reverse complement strand
GGCTGCGAATTTACGGCATTTTTTTCGGTTACCAAAAGCTGAAAGTTGGTTTTGATGGCAGTGGTTTTAACCGAAGTCAATAGTTTGTTTATAAGCTTCTCAGCATCAGCATTATTCTGAGCTGATAGGCCGAATATCGAAAATATGTATACAATTATTGATAGTCTTAATTTCATAATTCTTTTTCTATTAAAATCGTAATGCCCCTGCGGTGCAATCCGATTAAAGTTGGATTAAAATCGTAATGACCCTGCGGTGCAATCCGATTTTAAAGCTGTTTCAAAATCATTTCCAAATGATAATCGTCCATTACAAGTACCTGACGAGCCTTGCTACCTTCGAATGGCCCAATAATACCAGCTACTTCCAACTGGTCAACAATACGTCCGGCACGATTGTAGCCTATAGAGAACTTGCGCTGAATTAGCGATGTGGATCCTTGCTGACTAGCCACAATGAGTCGGGCTGCTTCTTCAAATAATGGGTCGCGCTTACTCATATCAACTGAACTCATATCAATTCCTTCGCCTTCGGGATTAATATATTCGGGCAGATAAAATGCTGTTGGATAACTTTGTTGATCGCTAATGTGATGTACCACACTTTCAACTTCAGGAGTATCCACAAAGGCACATTGCACACGTATCAAATCGTTTCCTTGTGAGAAAAGCATATCGCCTCGTCCCACCAACTGATTGGCTCCAGGTGCGTCCAAAATGGTACGTGAGTCAATCATGGACGACACGCGGAATGCAACACGTGCCGGGAAGTTGGCTTTAATTACACCAGTAATGATATTTACCGATGGGCGCTGTGTGGCAATTATCATGTGAATACCAACGGCACGTGCAAGCTGTGCAATACGAGCAATAGGCATTTCAACTTCTTTTCCTGCTGTCATGATCAGGTCGCCAAACTCATCAACTATAACTACAATATAAGGTAAAAAGCGATGGCCTTTTTCGGGATTTAAATTGCGGTTAAAAAATTTCTCGTTGTATTCCTTAATGTTTCGAACATGCGCTTTTTTGAGTAAATCGTAGCGTTCGTCCATTTCTTTACAAAGCGAGTTTAATGTTTCCACCACTTTGCTTGTGTCGGTAATAATTGCATCTTCGCCATCAGGCAATTTGGCCAAGAAATGCTTCTCTATATCGCCATAAATATTGAATTCAACCTTTTTAGGGTCAACCAAAACCAACTTTAATTGCGAAGGGTGTTTTTTGTAAAGCAGCGAAGTAATAATGGCATTTAATCCAACCGATTTACCTTGGCCAGTAGCACCAGCCACCAATAAGTGAGGCATTTTGGCTAAATCCACCATAAATATTTCATTGGTAATGGTTCGTCCAAATGCCACCGGAAGTTCAAATTTGGATTCCTGAAACTTTTTAGAGGCTATAACTGAATGCATCGAAACTACTTGAGGATCGGCATTAGGAACTTCGATACCTATGGTTCCTTTTCCTGGAATTGGTGCAATAATGCGTATACCTGTTGCAGCCAAACTGAGCATAATATCGTATTCGAGGTTTCGGATTTTCGAAATACGAACACCTGCTTTGGGCACAATTTCGTAAAGCGTAATCGTTGGGCCAACAGTAGCTTTGATAGTTTCAATTTCGATGCCAAAATTCTGAAGAATAGTTATAATCTTATTTTTATTGGCATTTTGCTCTACCATGTCAATTTGTGTATCGTTATCCGTTCCATATACTTTTAATAAATCGAGTGTAGGAGCTTGATAATGTGATAAATCCAGCGTAGGGTCGTATTTTCCTAATTTGGTTATATTATAAAACGGATCATCGTTTTCTTCGCTTGTACTAGTGTTTTCAACTAAATCAATTGGTGTGTTTTCTTCGGGTTGTTCGGCCGATTCAATTTCGAAAGGAACATCTACAATTTCAATATCTTGCTCTTCGGGTTCTTCGAGTTCAATATCTTTACTGTCAATTACTATGCTATCTTCTTCGGCGGCTTTTACAACCCAGTCTTCTGGAATTATTTCGGTTCCAACTGCTACGGTTGGTTCAAATTCATCGTCGTTTTCATATTCCAAATCATTGTTTTCTTGATTTAAATCCGAATTCTGAATTGCGTTTTTATCTTTCTTTGAAAAAAGTCGTTTCAGAAATGGAAGAGTAGCTTTAGAAGCAATTACACTGTAAAAAAGAAAAATACCACTTAATGACATGATGGTGCCAGGCAAACCGATATATGAATTTATCCAAGCGCTAACTAATTCGCCATGTAGTCCACCTGGCGCAAAAAATATCCACCCTTTTACAAACGGATTTACTGCCAATGCCAAAACAATAGAAAGCCAAATAAGCCAAAATGATGCGTGAAAAAACGCAGCTATAAACGACATTGATTTAACTTTCAGTAATTTAAGACCAATTATTAATCCTAAAAATAAGATGGCAAAAGATGAAACACCAAACCATTTGTGAATCATAGTTTCGGCAACAAAAGCCCCGGTTACCGAAGTCCAATTCTGAATATCAGTGCGCAATTGCATAATTTCGGCATAAGGCAAATCCATTTTACTTTGATCGGCTGCGCCCGTAAAAAAGTAGGAAACAAAAGCCAACGAAAAATACAAAACGGCAAGAATTACGAATATGCCAGCCACAAAACGGGTGCGTTCGTCGGTGAAAAAGCTTACCAGATTCGACCAAAAACTTACGCTTGGTTCATTAGTAGGCTTATTACTCGTTTTATTTTCAGGTCGATTCGTGCTTCTGAACTCCTGCTTAGTTTCAGGTTTCTGACTTGGTTTTATTGGTTTTCGGGGTGCCATAGATTATTTTTTTTACAAGATGCAAACTTACACAAAAAAAATGATTTATCGGTCGTTCAATTTTCACTTATTCCAGGATAAATCAAATTTTTAAATATAAATATTTAAACCTCATTTGGTGTGGAAATTATTAATTCATTTCAACTAAACATTTTTTTGATAATTGTGTTATAGTTAAGTAATTTAAATTTAAAAATAATAGAATGTGTCTGATACTTAGTTCTAAGTGTTTCTATTTGTAAATTTTCCGTATATATATTCAATTTAGTAATCAGTAAATATTGTCGTTTATGAAAAAACAATTAAAATCAGTTGCTTTGGCATTAGGAATTTTTTGTTCGCTTTTTGTGGCTAATGCACAGCAAGTTAACAATTTGTATTTCATCGAAAATGCGCCCGTTCGTCACTATTTAAACCCAGCTTTACAGCCATTAAGTGGGTTTTATTTAGGTTTTCCGGCTATAGGTTTTACACAATTTGGTTTTGGAAATAATTCTATCACAGCTAGTTCGTTTGATAGTTCCATACCATTGAGTACACGTCTCGATGCTATTAGGCCTACCACTTTACTGAATTTTGAAGCGCAAACAAATATCCTTAATTTTGGATTTAGAGCTAAAAAATCGTATATCACTTTTGGTCTATCGGTAAAGGCTAACACCTATTTTGGTTTACCCAAGGAAATATTTAATATGGCTGTAAATCCACTTTCGGACGATATTGCAGGCGTGTCGGTTTTAAAAAACAAAACTTATGATTTTAAGGATTTAAGTTTAGGTGTAACTTCTTATGCTGAATTGGCATTAGGATATGCTAAAAATATTGACGAAAAATGGTCGTATGGTTTTAAACTAAAATACTTGCATGGTTTGGCTGCTGCAAAAGCTGGTTTTACCGATTTTTCGTTAACTACCTCGCCAGGTACATTGAAAACGAATATTAATGGTACAGGTAATTATGCTTATCCGGATATTACTTCAGGTACTGTATCTTCGTACGTTAAACCTTCGGGTACAGGTGTTGCAGTTGATTTGGGTGTTACTTATAAACCCTTTGAGTTTTTAACCTTGGGAGCTGCCGTTACCGATTTAGGTAAAATTACATGGAAGTCGAATGTTAATAATAGAGCATTTTCTTCTAATTATACATTTACAAATATTGGATCAACCGGAACATCAGACGTTATTAAAGGTATTAATACAACTGTGTTGCTGGATTCTGCCTTAAGTAATATCGCGGATATATATTCACTTCCGGCCGGAACAACAAATGCTTTCTCGACCAATACCAATGCAAAATTAAATGTAAGCGCCGAAGTAGATGTTTTAAAAAAGTACATTAGTGTAGGACTTTTATCAACTACATTATTTCACGACAATAAATCGATTTATCAGGATATTACTACTTCGTTAAACTTACGCCCCATTAACTGGCTAAATTTAGCTTTATCTTATTCATTACTTAACGGACGTGGCAGTAATATTGGTGCTGGTTTAGGTTTCCGTTTTGGTATGTTAAACGCCTTTGTATCGGCCGATTATGTGCCTGTTAATTGGAAAACTTACGATCCTGCATTATCTATTGATTTAACTCAATTGTCGAGTTCGCTGGGAGTAATGCAAATAAAATCATTACCATATAAAACCGACAGGGTAAATCTTGCTCTGGGATTTAATATTGTATTTGGTAATAAACAAGACAGTGACAAAGACCGAGTTAGTAACAGACGCGATAAATGCCCCGATACGCCTCATGGTGTAATTGTAGATAAAAAAGGCTGCCCGCTCGATACTGATGGAGACAAAGTGCCTGATTACTTGGATAAATGCCCTGATACTCCAAAAGCAGCTTATAGCACCATTGATGCCGATGGTTGCCCAATTGATACCGATGGTGATGGTGTGTACGATTATTTGGATAAATGTCCTGAAACAGTTCCGGCTGCTTACGGTAAAGTGGACGAAAATGGATGTCCGAAAGATTCAGATAAAGATGGTATAGCCGACTACTTAGATAAATGTGCTGATACACCTGCAGGCGTTACAGTCGATTCGTTGGGTTGTCCACTCGATACCGATGGCGATAATGTAGCTGATTATTTGGATAAATGTCCTGAAACACCAATAGCTGCTCGCGGTTTGGTCGATTCGGTTGGTTGCCCTATTGATACCGACTTGGATGGTGTGTTCGACTACTTAGATCTTTGTCCAAACACTATTGCCGAAGCGCGCGCTAAGGTTGATAAAAATGGTTGTCCATTGGATACAGACCAAGATGGTGTGGCCGATTACTTGGATAAATGCCCTGATACACCACTCGAAGCCAAAGGCACAGTTGATGCAAAAGGTTGTCCGCGCGATACCGATGGTGATGGTGTACTCGATTATTTGGATAATTGCCCACGATTGGCAGGTGTAGTATCGAACAAAGGTTGCCCCGAAATTAAGAAAGAAGTGCGTCAGCTCTTCCAAAAAGCATTACAAGGTATACAATTCGAAACAGCCAAATGGATTATCAAACCAGTATCGTTCAAAATTCTGGACGATGTAGCCAAAGTATTGAGCGAAAATACAAGTTATTTGGTCGAAATTCAAGGTCATACCGATAATGTAGGTAAAAAAGCCGCTAACCAGTTATTGTCCGAAAACAGAGCTAAAGCTGTTCGCGAATACCTGATTAAAAAAGGTATAGCCGAAACTAGAATGACTTCGAATGGTTATGG